>DAISHL010000195.1:0-4771 GCA_036822555.1 Bacteroidota bacterium
GTTTCTGAAGTTCTTCACCATGAGACCTGTTGTGTGATTAATGTGGGAATATACTTGGAGGCTTGCCTTTACTGAAATCCAATGGGTTTGCAATATCAATGATCGTTTTTCCGCTTAAAGTTTCTCCTGCAAGTTTTAATGCATCTACAGAATTTTCGCCTTTGGTGCAATTAAAGATCAGGTCTGAAAAATTGATGGCTTCTTTAAACGTTCCTGATTTAGCCTTTCCTGGAAATTTTTCAGCAAAGGCCTTTGCTTTTTCATTGTTGGAAGTACGTGAACCCATCATCACCTCGTATCCAAGTTCAATAAGTTTAGTGCCGAGGGTATTTCCTACACCACCTGTGCCAAGTATTGCAATTTTTTTCATTTGTATTCTTAAAAATTTAATACACCATATTATTCATCGTGACTCATTAGAGTTCAATGGAAGGCACGATTCATAATAATTAGATAGTGTAGAAGTTAAACGTTACAGTTAAGGTAAAAATATAACCACGTTTGAAAATACGGGGTTTTCACTTCTAATTATTTTTATTTGTTCCTGAACACAAATTTGTTCTCAAACATATCTATCACAATCTCCTGTTCCTTATTGATAGTGCCAGCCAACAGTTGTTTAGATAATTCGTTCAGGATCTGTTTCTGCATTACACGTTTAACAGGTCTTGCGCCAAACTGCGGATCAAAGCCTAATTCTGCTAGCCAGTCAAGTGCTTCTTCTGTTGCACTTAGTTTCACATGTTGTTCTTCAAGTCGTTTTACGATCTGATCGAATTGTATCTTCACTATGTTCTTAACGTCTTCTCTGTTCAATGGCTCAAACATGATCACTTCATCAATCCTGTTAAGGAACTCCGGTCTGATGGTTTTCTTTAACAGATCGAACACTTGTGATTTTGTTTTGATCATGATCTCATCCTTATTGAATTCATTCATTTGTTCGAAATTCTCCTGTATCAGATGAGACCCCATATTGCTTGTCATGATAATGATCGTATTCTTAAAGTTCACCGTTCTTCCTTTGCTGTCTGTAAGTCTACCATCATCTAGTACCTGAAGTAAAATATTGAACACATCCGGATGAGCTTTTTCTATTTCATCAAGCAATACTACAGAGTATGGCCTTCTTCTTACGGCTTCCGTTAACTGACCGCCCTCATCGTATCCAACATATCCCGGAGCGGCCCCTATCAATCTGCTTACTGCATGTCTTTCCTGAAACTCACTCATGTCTATCCTGGTCATGGCGTTCTCATTATTGAACAGGAATTCAGCCAATGCCTTTGCAAGCTCTGTTTTACCTACACCAGTTGTTCCCAGAAATATGAATGACCCTATGGGTTTTCTGCTGTCCTGTAATCCGGCCCTGCTTCTTCTAACGGCATCCGCAATACTTTCAATGGCATCATGCTGGCCAACCACACGCTTGTGGAGCTCGTCTTCAAGGTGTAAAAGTTTTTCTTTCTCACTTTGCAACATTCTGTTCACCGGAATACCTGTCCACGCACTTATCACGGCAGCAATGTCCTCGCTGTCCACCTCTTCCTTTACCAGTTGAGATCCGCTCTCTTTGGCTTCGGTTAATTTTCTTTCTACCTCCTCCAGTTTTGCTTCGGCCTCTTTTATTTTTCCGTAACGTATTTCCGCTACCTTGCCATAGTCGCCCTGTTTCTCAAAATTATTGGCCTGTATCTTCAGGTCTTCGATCTGAAGCTTTATTTTTTGTACACTTTCGATCACTTCTTTTTCGCTTTGCCACTTGGCACGAAGGGCAGTACGCTTATCCTGAAACTCGGCTATCTCCTTGTTGAGCACATCAACTTTCTTTGTTTCATTTTCGCGTTTCATGGCCTCACGTTCTATCTCAAGCTGCATGATCTTGCGTTCAATTTCATCCAGTTCTATTGGCATTGAATTGATCTGCATCCTTAATTTACTTGCAGCCTCATCCATGAGGTCAATTGCTTTGTCGGGCAGGAATCGGTCACTGATGTAACGCTGACTTAATTCAACGGCGGCAATGATGGCCTCATCTTTGATCCTAACTTTGTGGTGGGTCTCATATTTTTCTTTGATACCACGAAGAATTGAAATGGCATCCTCTGCACTGGGTTCATCTACCATTACTTTTTGAAAGCGACGCTCGAGAGCCTTGTCCTTCTCAAAATACTTTTGAAATTCAGCCAGGGTTGTAGCACCAATGGCTCTGAGTTCTCCGCGCGCTAAGGCAGGTTTTAAAATGTTGGCAGCATCCATGGCGCCTTCTCCGCCACCTCCTGCACCAACTAGTGTGTGTATCTCATCAATGAAAAGGATGATGTCGCCATCGCTACTGATCACTTCTTTAACAACAGATTTAAGTCGTTCTTCAAATTCACCTTTGTATTTTGCACCAGCAATTAGAGCGCCCATGTCAAGTGAGTACACTTGTTTGTTCTTTAGATTCTCGGGGACGTCTCCTGCAATGATCCTGTGCGCCAATCCCTCGGCAATGGCTGTTTTACCAACACCTGGTTCACCTACAAGAATTGGATTGTTCTTGGAGCGACGAGACAGTATCTGCAACACTCTTCTGATCTCTTCATCACGCCCGATCACCGGATCTAGTTTTCCTTTTTGTGCTTGCTGATTCAGATTGATCGCAAATTTATTCAATGAATTGTAGGTATCTTCCTGTGACTGACTTGTTACTTTGCTTCCTTTTCTAAGATCGGCTATAGCCGCTTTCAAATTCTTTTCCGTAATACCTGAATCTTTCATAAGATTGGCTACAGAATCACCTGCATTCACAAGACCTAATAGTAAATGTTCGATAGAAACATATTCGTCTTTGTATTCGGTAATGCTTGCAGTTGCTTTAATTATAGCTTGATTGGCAGCATTGGAAAGGTATGCATTTCCTCCGCTTACTTTCGGATAAGATCGTACAATTGAATCTACTGTTTTATCAAAGGTTTGTGGATTGATGTTCAGTTTTTTCAGTATAAATGGTGTAACGTTTTCATCCACTTCCAAAATACCTTTTAATAGGTGTCCGGTTTCAATGGCTTGATGACCATTCATGGTTGCAATTTGCATGGCTTGTTGCACTGCTTCTTGCGATTTGATGGTGAAATTATTCAAGTTCATAATTTGGGTATTAAATGTTCTTTATTAGGTTGAACGTACAATTCCCATCAAATCTCATTCCTTTGCTTAAAAACGGAAGATTTGACTTAAGCAAGTGATAATTAGTGACTTATTGACCTTTAAAATGTTAAAATTCTGACGGATTGTCAACTTGAAAAATTGCTGAATGAACTCTTATGATATGGATTAGTTGTGTTTGATCCTGAACTCAACCCTGCGATTGACGGCATGTTCCAGCTCGCTACAATCAACTGAATTGATGCATCTGTTCAATGGTTTACTTTCACCAAACCCTTTGGCAGTTAATCGTTCCTTTGCAACACCTGTAGATATCAAATAATTCAAAACTTCGGTAGCTCTGGCATTGCTCAATTTCAAATTGTTCTGATCACTTCCAATACAATCGGTATACGCACTGATCTCAACTTTTATACTGGAGTTGTTCTTTAATACCATCGATATCTTGTTGAGAGTTTCTATAGCAGCAGGTAGAAGATCATGCCTGTTAGTTTCAAATAAAATTGGTTCTGCAATTGTTTTGTTAATGTTCTGGGTGTTTGCGTTTGAGCCAATCTGCAACCATGGATCTTCCATCTCCAATTCCTGCATGCGTTTGATCTCAGCATCCAAAGGTTTATACACAAATTTGGTTCCTTTCACATGAGTTAGGATCTTGATCAGGTTTTCATCATTACTGTACATTAGTATGTCACTGAATACATCCAGCTGGTTGTTCTTGTTTTCCGCACTCAAATAGAATCTTTTCAAATAGGGCAGGTATTTGAATTTGAATAAGCCAAGATCATCCGTCACTGTGCTGTCAATCACCTCATACGCATCATTCAAAAGAAGGATCTTGATCTTGCCCAATGGATTGCTTGTATTGTCACCATAGATCTTTGCATTCACATTCATTCGCATTTCGCTATTGTCAATAGAAATGGCATTGTAGGTTTGATTGTTGGATGAGTTGAATTTCATGGAAGTTCTTCCTCCGGCAACAGTATCAAGTTTATTTACGTAATTATCATCTTTGTTCAAAAGGTCCAGCTTATCACCTTTCTCCAGTTCCTTTGAATCTACGCCAATAAAATAATCTTTATCTGGTTTGATCTCATCAAAACTAAACGCCCCTAAAAAATTGGTCTTGGTCTTTTTAATGATGGTGTTTCGTTTGTTTGATAAGTATACGGTTCTGTTGGAGTAAAAGCTTTTTACACCTTTTGAACTATGTACGATTTTGCCGCCAATGTTCCCGGTATAGCTGTTGTTTATGAGTTTGTACCTATCTGTGTTATTCAATAGCCATTCTGCCTGATTCATGTTCAGTTTAGATTTTGCGGAAAAATTCTGAACCTCATTGGTTAAAAAAATTTCTGATGAATTCTTGATCTCTCCGTTAGGCACTGAAAGTTTGATCTTGTGGATCTGAGAAGGAACCACCGTGGTAACAACAAAATTACCAAATCGGTCAGTGCGAGTGGTTTTAAGAACTTTCCCATTCACATCTTCCATGACGATCTCCTGATTTCTGATGGGTAATCGTGGATCATTGTTCATTAACATTCTGGCAGTAATGGTGCATGGTAAACTTATATTGTTAATGTCTTTTGGGACTGCTTTCTCGTTTTTTTGGGGT
>DAISHL010000196.1:0-4718 GCA_036822555.1 Bacteroidota bacterium
CAGATGAGGATTGGCTTCGACTGATCCTCAAATTACTGAACAACACGAATGAAACGTGATCAATTCAATTCCTCACACCTGCTTTTATTTTTGTATTCACAAAATTTTCTTTGGGTGGTATTTGGCAGCTCCAACCATTATGTGAATACTCGCAATACGGATGATAGCACTAATTAAAATCAAGGATCATCACATCCGCGTCTGTCACTTCCAAATCAAGATATCTTCCCCCACCATATGTCTCAACATTACTTGTAAGATCGGTAAATGGCAAGAACACATGCTTTGCAAGCTCAGCCCTTTTAGGATCTGCCATGCGATATAAGGTCAGCGAATGCCATTTGCCATTTAATTTGAATTTGGCCTTCGCGTAAGGAATATACCTTTTCTTCTTTGTGCTTGATGTTTGAAAGATCACCGTATCAGAGGTGCTGAACTTTTCTAAGTTCGCCTTAACCCGATAGTTCAGGTCGATAGGAAAATGATGTATTCCTTTAAAGTCTGCACGTTCACTCCTTGCCAAAGGAGTTGTGGTGCTATCCAAATAAAACTTCACCAACTCTTCCTGTTCATGTTTAATAGCCTTAACAATACTGTCTTTCTGGGACTGGGCATTTGCTGTAGATACACATGTCACAAATAAAAAAACGAAGCAGATCTGTTTCATAGAACAAATCTACTTCATTTTACCGAAAAATGATCATTTTGCAACCTTTACGCGTATACCTTCGCTATGGCTTGTGAACTCAGGAGCGTACATACATTGAATTGTAGTTACACCATTACTAAAGTCGCCATAATGACTGACAAGTAACATGTATTCAAATACAAAGGTGCCCTTATACAAATGAGGGAAAAAGAAATTGGTAGCGGCATCTTTAGTACTTTCATAATACCCTAAGCCATCTTGCCATTTGTACTGACTGAGTACATTCACGGGTTCAAATCCGGAAGCCCTCATGTCTTTCATATGCACATAGTCCATGTCCCTGTCAACCCTTAACTCAATTCTTACATTGATCTTATCTCCAAGTTTCAATTTAGTTAAAGGTGTAATTGGCTCAATAACCGGACCTGACGGCGTATTCTTTTGCAAGAACAATTGTTTCTTCAGTTTCAAAGGTGTTTCATGAGGCGTTATCTTATCCAATTGTTCAAAGTACTGCCAGTAAACTGCGCCATAACTTACACCCTGATCCTTCTTTATCACTTTGACCTTGCCCATGCTTGGTTTAATATCAGAGCCACTCCAGCTCTTTTTAAAGTATCCTGTACCCGGTTCTGGCTTAATGCTTGGATCAGTTTTAGGGTCAAGCTTAATGTCCCCAACATGGATCTCTACGTTTGGCTCAGTGCTTAACCAGTCACTGCCTTTCAACAACATGGCATACACTGCTTCGGTAGTTGACCGTGTGGTTCCCCAGTGCTGCGTTTGCTTGCTCTTGATCAACCATGTTTTAAGATCGTCCACCGATTTAGTATCGTTCAACACTTCATCAAATGCCTCGATCATCAACGCTTGCATTTCAATTGGCGCCTGATACCAATAGTAGCCATAGTTCTCCTTCCAATACATACCCATCTCTTCGCTGTTCAAACTATTCTCCTTTAGCGATTTCATGATATCCTTCGGCGTCTTCGGATCCTTATCTCTATGAAGGGTTAATGCCATCATACCTTGCATGTATCTTGAATTGCTTGTCCAATAAGTTTGCTCCTGTTTCTTATAATACTCCACATGTTCCTTATTACGTTTGTCAACATCTATATCACCAAAGAAACTGCGCATATAGAGATACTGCACGGCCATGTAGCTCAAATGATTCTCCTTTTGGTAATTCTTATTATACTTCTTTACCCACTCATATTCCTCGCGCATTCTGTCGTCACAATACTTCACTGCCTTATATAGCATCTGCCATACATCCGATTTTTCGCGAACCTTCACCGCCCCAAGTTTATCCAAATGACCAAAGCCACTGCAAATATGCTGTGTGATGTACCAGTCATCAGGTCCTCCTTCGAACCACCAGAATCCTCCGTTGCTGGTTTGAGCTTTCTGCAGTTTCCTGAAAGCCCTGGCCAGCTCATTGCTCATTGTATTCAGATCAAACAATAAAGCAACACGTTTCTTGTTCTCACTTTCATTCTTCGCCTGCAAAACCCATGGTGTTTCTTCAAGGATCAATGCCTTGAGCTCTTGGTTCTTTTGAAGGTTTGATAAAAAGGCATCAGGACTAGAACTTTTCCATGAATCAAAAACTGCCTTTATTTTCGGTTTAGAATTTACAACATGTGAGGCCAAACTATTGGCATAATACCTTGCAAATGTTTGTTCAGCGCATTCATAAGGATATTCCATGATATAAGGCAATGCCTGAACTGCATACCATGCCGGGTTTGCCGTAAACTCCAGCGTATAAGCATGGTTGCGCAATGTTGAAGAATTGTTGTTCTGGCTGATGAATTTTGTAAAATTGAACTCCTTTGTTTGATTACTGCGAATTGGCAAAGGCATACTTTCCGTAACAAGCATCCTGTTGGTCAATACAGGAATCGCCATTTCTTCACCATCTGAGAAATTACCTGCCTTAGCCACCAACTTGTACTTTATGGCTCCATAGTTCTCAGGGATACTCAAATTCCACTCCACGGCAACACTTTGTCCTTTGCGCACAGTAAATGATTTTACAGAGGCCACATCAGTTAACTTGTTGGTGATGTCCTGCTCGGTCAATGCATCAAGGAATTTCAGTTCAGCCTGACCGCTAAGTTCTTTATCTGAAAGATTGGCGATCTTTGAAATGAACACCATTTTGTCGTTCTCTCTGAAGAAGCGTGGTTGATTAGGCTGTACCATCAGTTCTTTCTGCGTGATCACTTCTTTTGTGAATTGCCCGAATTTCAGATCCTTTGTGTGTGCTAATCCTTGTAACTTCCATTTGGTAAGGCTTTCAGGGATCTTGAATTTGATCACGGTTTCGCCATTCTCATTGGTGGTAAGCTGCGGGTAAAAGAATGCAGTTTCATTGAAATTACTGCGCGTTTTTACTGCGCCCAGATCCTTTTCACCTCCGGTAGATTTACCGGTGGCTGAGTTATCTGGACTTGGCGGACCTTGCTGAGCATTTGATTGTTCAGCCTCTCCCGGAGCATCACCTTTCGCTTCTTTCTTAGCGCCACCCATCGCAGACATCTTTGCCTTATCCTTAGTTGCCGTCTTTTCTTCCATAGCTGGTGCAGCAGCTACAGCATCCATCTCTGCACTCTTTGACATAACGCCTTCATCATCATAAGACCTGCTATTCCGGTAATAGTAATTGTAAAAACTCAACCCGAAATAATTAAGTTCATCATAATATCTGCTCGGTAAACTCACATATTTACTACTGATGGAGTTAAGCTCTGTGGAGTTCATTTGCCTACCAGCGTAAGAGTACCAATTGTAACGGGTGTAATAACTGTTATAGATATAAAACGACCAGTAGCTAGGGGCAAATGCGTCTAAACTGGCGTCGTACATGCTTGTAAGCAACTCTGCCGCCTGCTTATCTCCCTTCTTATCTTTAATTATGATCTTCCATTCTTCCTCCTGGCCAGGCAACAACTTGTTCCTGAAACTCTCAAATTGAATGTCAAGATCCTTATTTGTATAAGGCACATTCACAACATTTCCGTAATTATAGAATCTGTTGTGCTTTAAGAAAGAACAGTGGTATGAAATATTTCCGCGAAACTCTTCCTTGATGTCAATTTGATTTACTGCCATTGAAGGCGACTGGAACTTTTGCGAAAGTATCTTGCCCTGATGCTCAATTTCATAGATGTAATTAACATTGGTTAATGAAGAGGCTAATACAAATGCATGTTTATCACCAGGTTCACATGAACTATTTTCTGCATAGTACCATGCGTTTGAAACTTCAGGTATGTCAGTAGAAGTAGGGTCATACAATGTGAAATATGAAAAGGCCTTTACTGTTTCACCTGTTCTATCTTTGCATGATGCCTCTATCATGTATACTCCGGGCCTCATGTTCTTTAACTCAGCAGAGAGGTCATGTTCGGTTTTATCACCAGTATCAAATGATCGCTCCAGCTGTTTTTCCTTCTCCCATTTATATCTGTTGGTCTCATCCGCATACAGGTCGTTGGGGAACATCTTATAATACTCCTCTTTTTGCAATTGGTGACGGTCAGGCTGTGTCCAAAGTCTCGAGCGAAATGCCTTTTGAGGTTGCTTCAATTTGTAAACCGTAAAACTTCCCTTCACTTTTTCGGGTACGCCATTTAAATTCACAACACCTACATATAAAGGCTTTAACTTCTTAAGATTCCAGATCGACTCTGACTGAAGGGAAATCTGAATGGACTGATGCCCAACATTCACATAGGTATTTGCAGTATGCGTTTCTCCATTGATATCCGTAACATCTGCAATGATCTGATATTGGTAAGTGGCCTGACTTTCTTTACTAACTGTTTCATCAGGCAATGCCTTGAATTTAATTCTATATGCACCAGTATCGTCAGATGTAACCTCTCCATTCAAGATCTCAACATCTCCTCCTGAATTATAATATGGGCGATACCACCACCACCAATACGGATAATTCACTTTTCTGATCACTCGGTAGGAAACCTTGGCCCCGTCTATCATGTTGCCGGCATATGCCTTTGCCACTCCGGTAACCTCAACCTCATCATTCAGTTTAAAT
>DAISHL010000197.1:0-4688 GCA_036822555.1 Bacteroidota bacterium
CACTAAAGAATGCCATCATCCAAAAACAGTTGGCACAGGCTTATTTGTTTTGCGGACCCAGAGGTGTTGGTAAAACAACATGTGCCAGGATCTTTGCTAAGACCATTAACTGTTTTAATATCTCACCTCAAGGTGAGGCCTGTGATCAGTGCGAATCATGTAAGTCGTTCAATTCCGGCGCCTCTCTTAACGTTTACGAATTAGATGCAGCCAGCAATAACTCGGTGGAAGACATTCGCAGCCTAGTTGATCAGGTAAGGTTTGCGCCACAGCTTGGTGAATATAAGGTCTATATCATTGACGAGGTTCACATGTTGAGTACTGCCGCCTTCAATGCTTTTCTTAAAACATTGGAAGAACCGCCGAAGCATGCCAAGTTCATTTTAGCTACCACTGAAAAACATAAGATCATCCCTACTATATTGTCTCGTTGTCAGGTGTTCAATTTTAACCGTATAAAAACGGAGGACATCAGCAACCATCTTGCCTACATGGCAGACAATGAACACGTGAGTTATGAGCCTGAGGCACTGCATATCATTGCTCAGAAGGCTGATGGTGGATTACGTGATGCCTGTTCCATTTTTGATCAAATGGTGGCCTTTACCGGCAATCATCTGACCTATAAACAGGTGGTAGAGAATTTACACGTTCTTGATTACGATTACTATTTTAAAATAACCGACAGTTTCTTAGGTCAACGCCTCCCTGAGGTAATGGTAACCTTTGATGATATCCTTAAAAAGGGGTTCGATGGACATAATTTTATTATTGGTCTGGGTGAACATTTAAGGAATTTATTGGTGAGTAAGGACCCTCAGACACTGGTGTTGCTGGAGGTTAGCGATGCCTTAAAGCAAAAATATGCAGCACAGGCGCAACAGTGTACCGTACAATTCTTACTCAAAGCATTAGGACTGATCAGTAAAACTGACGTAAGCTATAAGAGTGCAAAGAACCAGCGTTTGCTGGTTGAAATGGCCCTCATGCAAATGTGCTATCTTACCGCGTCTTTAGATGCGGAAAAAAAAAAGGATGAATTAGACACCACTGAATCATCAGGAACATCCCAAAAACCGATCCAGCAGAATGTGAGCGTTGTAAAGAGTGATGAGCCTGTGATCAAAACATCCTCTAAGCCTGTTGTTCCTTTTCATCAGTTAAAAACAACCAGTTCATTTTCACTGAAAGATGCCCTTTCGGACAGAACTGCCCCTAATACCTCTGCAAATCCTGAAGTAAAGGTTGAGCAACCTGCATACACTAACGCCAATGTAACCATTGATGATGTGAGAACTGCTGTGCAGGTATTCGCAAAGACCAAGGAAAGTTCTTCTAAAAGTATTTTTATTTCTTTAACGAACGCCGGTATCGAATTAACACCTTCTAACGATATTGTTGTAACCCTGATCAACCATTCTCAGTTAGAGAAGTTTCAGGAAATTAAACAAGACATGCTTGATTTTATAAGAAGGGAGATCAAAAGCAATGCCGTTACCTTAAGTTTTAAGATCAGTGAATCGGACAATGCGGTTGCAGCGAAAGCCTATAAACCCGTTGAAAAATTCAAGGTTATGAGTGAGAAGAATCCGGCTTTATTAGCACTAAAAAAGCGATTCGATCTGGAAATTGAATATTAAATAACACGCAAATCATTATATGAAAAAGATCATTGTATCAGCTCTCGTATTATGCGCCTTCGCAACATCGTTCGCGCAAACCAAGCCTGCTGCCAAGAAACCTGCCGAAGCTGCAGTAAAAACCAATCTGAATTATGAATATTTTTTTAATGATACTGAGAATTCATTGATCTACACCTTAAAGAATGGATTGAAGGTTTATTTATCGGTATACAAGAATGCACCACGCATTCAAACCATGATCGCAGTGAAGGCCGGAAGCAAGAATGACCCATCTGATGCTACGGGGTTGGCTCACTACTTGGAGCACATGCTTTTCAAGGGAACAGACAAGTTTGGAACAAAGAACGCTGTTAAGGAAAATGAAGAGATCAAAAAGATCGAGAACTTGTATGAAGTATACAGAGGTACAAAAGATGATGCAGCGCGTAAAAAGATCTACCACCAGATAGACAGTATTAGCGGAGTGGCAGCAAAATACGCCATTGCCAATGAGTATGATAAAATGTTGGCAGCAATTGGTGCTGAAGGTACAAATGCCTATACCTCGTTTGATCAAACGGTATATATCAATGATATCCCAAGTAACCAAATAGAGAATTGGTTAAGCATTGAGGCCGAAAGATTCAGAAAACCTGTATTGCGTTTATTCCACACGGAACTGGAGGCTGTATATGAGGAGAAGAACCGCGGCTTGGATGATGATAATAGAAAGTCATTGGAAGCTATGTTTGAGGCTTTATTCCCTAAGAACAAATACGGAACTCAAACAACCATTGGTACTATTGAGCATTTGAAGAATCCATCCCTTAAGGAGATCAATAAATTCTACGACAAATGGTATGTGCCAAACAACATGGCCATTATCATGAGTGGAGATTTTGATCCCGATAAAGTGATCGTTCAGATCGAGAAACATTTCAGCTCTATGCCTCTTAAGCCATTGGAAAATTACGTGCCGGTAAAAGAGGATCCTATCACATCTAAGATCGTAAGAAATGTGTATGGTCCGGATCCTGAAGTTGCATCTGTTATCTGGAGATTTGATGGAGAAGGTACAAAAGATGTAGAAATGATCGAAGTGATCTCAACACTTTTGAGTAATTACAAAGCCGGTTTGATGGATATCAATTTAAATCAAGCCCAGAAGGTGATCCAAGCCAGTGCATTTGCTTATCCATTGAAGGATTACAGTATCATGGCCCTGACTGCTTCACCAAAACAAGATCAGAAACTGGAAGAGGTAGAGAAATTGTTATGGGAGCAGGTTGAATTGATCAGAAAAGGTGAGTTCCCTGAATGGTTGTTGAATGCGGTAATCACCGATATGAAGTTGGCCAAAACAAAGGAACTTGAACAGAATTACATGCGTGCCAACGAAATGTCAAGAGCATTTGTGAACGACCTGAAGTGGCAGCAGCATATTGATAGAATGGAGCGTATGTCAAAGATCACTAAACAAGAGATCGTTGACTTTGCGAACAAACATTTGAATAGCAATAATTATGCGGTAGTATATAAACGAATTGGCGAAGATAAGAATGTGCAGAAGGTTGAAAAGCCTGAGATCACTCCGGTGGAAGTTGACAGAGATAATGTTTCTCCGTTCGTTCAAAAGATATATAATGCAAAGGTGAACGATATCCAGCCTAAATTCATTGATTATTCAAAGGATATACAAAAGGGTGCATTAACCTCTGGTATTCCTGTATTCTATAATAAGAATATTGAGAACAAACTTTTTGAGCTGTATTATCAGTTCGATATGGGCAACAATAATGATAAGGTTTCAAGTATTGCGGTTCGTTTTATTGATTTTGTGGGTACAGATGGCATGAGCTCTGCACAGTTAAAACAGGAGTTGTTCAAATTAGGGTGTTCTTTCCAGGTATTCAGTGATAATGAAGATACATGGATCAGTCTTAGCGGATTGCATGAGAACTTTGAACCTGCAGTTAAACTTTTTGAGAAGGTGTTGTTAAATCCTGTGGTGGACACTGATGCACTGAAGAATTTGATCAGCGATATCAAAAAAGAAAGAGAAGATAATAAACAACAGAAAGCTGTGATCCTAAGCCGCGGTCTTGTTTCCTATGCAAGATTTGGTCCGGTTAATCCATTCACGTATCAGTTATCGAATGACGAATTGGATAAACTTACACCAGATGTTATCAAATCAAAGATCACGCGACTAATGTCATACAAACATAATGTGTTGTATTACGGGCCAGCTGAATTAAATGCATTGACCACAAGCTTGAATAAATTGCATACAGCCCCTTCAGGTGGTTATACTTCTTATCCTGAAGCGAAGAATTTTGAATATAAGGATCTGAGCAACCAGGTGTTTGTGGTTGATTTTGATATGAAGCAGGCTGAGATCATTATGCTTAGCAATGGAATGGCATTCAATGAATCGTCTTTACCAATAATCAGTTTATATAATTCATATTTTGGTGATGGAATGAGTGGTGTTGTGTTCCAGGATCTACGTGAATCAAAAGCATTGGCTTACAGTGTTTATTCAAGATATATTCAGCCTAACAAACCAAACAAGCCATTCTACAATATGTCTTACATCGGATCACAGGTTGACAAATTAGCTGAAGCAATGAAAGGTATGAGTGATCTGTTGAACGTATTGCCAAAATCGGAAGCTGCATTCTCTGCCGCTAAAGAAAATGTATTACAATCATTGCGTTCGCAAAGGATAAACAAAGCTGAAGTTATTTTCAATTATCTGGATGCTCAGGAATTAGGGATCAACCACGATGTGCGAAAAGATATTTTCGAAAAAGTAACTACCTATAAGTTTGATGACGTGAAGAATTTCCACTCTACAAACATTAAAGGCAAGAATACAACCGTTGTTGTTGTTGGAAAGAAAGAGAATCTTGACTTCAAAGTTCTTGAAAAATATGGCCCTGTAAAGGTGCTAACCTTACAGGAGATATTTGGTTATAAAAATGAAAAGAGCTTTGTTTTTGTTATGCTTTGTTGAGCTTTATGATGATCTTGGCGGCTTGAGCGAAAGAGATCAGGAGCGTC
>DAISHL010000198.1:0-4655 GCA_036822555.1 Bacteroidota bacterium
TTATTAGTAAAAGGTTTACGGAAGAATAGAAAATGGATCGAAGCCTTTTTTTCATATGGCATGGGCTGGTTATCAAGTATGGCTTTGGGCGTTAGGTTAACAGAAATAAACGCCCAGCCGAAATTGTTTAGCGCTATTTTTTTTAATCGCTTTAAAGAACAGGCACCACATGATTTTTCGCTTGACCTTTACTGGTTGTATTGTGCCAAGAAATACGGCCGCATCGTTGATTTTCCGGTATATTTTGCCAAACGTGTGGCAGGTGAGGCGAAAGGCGGCAGCGGCAGCAGCTGGGCTGTGAAAAAGAAACTGATCAAACGAACCTTCGCTTATATTTTTGAATTACGAAAAAAATTGAAAAAAGGTGACTAGACATATTAAGGAATATTATGTGGAATGGCTGGCATTCATCGCCTTTGTTGTGTATGCAGGCATATTGAACCTTCAGTTTCTTGAAGGTTCTAATGTGAATTATACCTTTTCAGGTCATGACGAATACATTGCAGTAAGAGAAGTATACTCTATTCTGAACCCGGCTAGTTTCAAGCATTTCGCACTGGCAGTTTCGGCGGGAGATGTGATGTTTTACGGTCGGGCTATGTTTTATACCGATGCCATGCTTGCCTGGTTACCTTATAAACTATGGGGACTTTCAGGTATGGTGTATGCCATCCGCATGGCCCATGTGTTTTATCTTTTAGCAGCAGTAATCTTACTTGGAAGAACATTTTTAAGTAAACCTCTCAGCAGGACATTGTTTTATGCAGTGGTACTTACCTGGTATTATACGGCCTATTTTGTGATGATCCCGAAACCTGAGCCATTGCAGTTATTGGTACTGGCCATCTTTTTGTTTTATGCTCAAAGAGCGAACTGGCAATACGGCAAACATTTTATTTGGCTGGGAATTGCCTATGGCTTAAAGTTTAATGTGTTGATGATTTTACCGGTATTTTTTGCAGCACCATTTTTTACTGGAGCTCAAAAGATCAAAGACGCCTTAGTTTCAGGGATATGGGTTTTAACAGGTATTGTTATTGCTGTTCCGTCTTTAATTTTATCACCCCTACGTCCGGTTTATATACAAACGTATTTACGTTCTACTTTCGGAAACACCTCTCATTACGATGATACCGATGTGCCTTTTACCGATTGGCTTAACAAAGGCTTGTTTCAGTGGTATGGCGGTCATAGCATTGGCGGGGCTGCTATTTTTCTGGCATTTTTAGTACTTGTTGTCTGGTTTGTTTATCGCTTACTTTTAAAGAAGGAATTAAATGCGTTAGTGGTTATATTAGCGATAGCCTTTTGTTTTTTAATGCCGGTGATGCTGCTCACCAAGCGTTTGTGGCCGCATTATTTATGGACCGGGAGTGTGTTTATGGCGTTGGCATTGGTAATGGTTTTTAATAGCATTTTAACTGAAAGGTTTTTACAAAAAGGAATAAAGACTTTTGCAGCTGTTATTTTTATCTTCGCTTCATTTATTTCTGCTTCGCGCTTGTTGCCATTATTTAAATTGGAAGAGCAAGCTAATTCAGTTTTAAAAGACAGTAAAGCCGCACAGAATTATTTAAAGGAGAAATCAGCACACTTTATTTGCGTTCAGGATATTTCGGTTTATTTACCTTTCAAGGATTTTGTTTTATCCAAAAGATATCATCCGTTTTCTGAAGATTATCCCTATCCAATGCAGGCGCAAGTATTTTGTACTACCAGAAGCGGTTTTATATACCCGGCAGGCATTAAAGAAATGCAAGCAGGTTTTGTATTAACCTATCGGACCAATTTTGAAACTGATGCTAGTGAAGTAAACACATCTCACGATAAGATGATTTCTGAATATAATAAGCAGATGCGTTCGCTCTTATTCAAAGAAATATTTCCCGATACAGTTATCGGAAAAGTAAGAGTTTACAAAATATTGCATGAGTAGGTCAACTAAAACGTGTTTGTTATTTACCCTTGCTTACCCCTATGGTTCCTCAGAAACCTTTATAGAAGCTGAAATCAAACATCTTTCTGCCTATTTTGAAAAGGTTATAGTTTTTCCTTTAAGCACTGATAATGGCGTATTAAGACAGGTTCCGGATAATGTATCAGTTGAGTTGCTATTTAAAGAACCGGTAAGCATTAAGTTTGTTGTTAGAGATGTTGGTTTACTTTTAAAGGTTTTTTTACACGAGATGATATATCAGTTTAAGAGTATGCTTAGCCAATTACGTTTTAATGCCTCCTATTTAAAAACGGAATATGTAAAAGCAAAACTCGCCGGACAGTATTTTCAATCAAAATTCAATGACTCTGATTGTGTTTTTTATTCCTACTGGTTTGATGCGAGGTCATTCATGTTATCTCTTGTAAAAGTTATTTATCCCGGGTATAAATTTGAGTTTTATTCGAGGGCACATGGTTTTGATGTGTTTAAAGATCAAACCAGTTACGGGTATCATCCTTTCAAGAATTTCATGTCGAGCAAGATCGGATCTGTTTATTCTGTTTCAGAAACCGGAAGAATTTATTTGCAAAGGCATTTTCCTCAATGGAGTCAAAAAGTAAAACTTAGTTATCTTGGTACTGAAAGCCATGCTTTTGCGGATAAGGCCGGCACAACTGAATTCGTAATTGCCACCTGTGCTAATGTACGTTCCATAAAACGTATTGAGTTTATTCCGGAAATTTTAAAATTCATTCCTGAAAGCGTGAAAATGAAATGGGTGTTGATTGGAGGAGGCGACATGCTAGACCGCGTTAAAGAAAGCTGCAGGCATTTAGGAAGCCATATTAAATGCGAGTTTACAGGTCATTTAGATCCGGAGAAAGTACATGCGTATTATTCTGAGAACAGGGTTGATTTATTTTTAAGTGTGAGCAGGTCAGAAGGTATTCCTTTCACCATGATGGAAGCCATCAGTTACGGTATTCCTTTAATGTCGACCAACGTTGGAGGTTGTTCGGAAATTTGTAATGAGCATACGGGAGTATTAATTGAAAAGGATTTTCAGCCGAAGGTGGTTGCGGGGAAGATTCTGGCTTTTTCAGGGTCGCGCATGAATACTCCCGAATTCAGAAAAGGAGTAAGAAAATTCTGGGAAGAACATTTTAATGCGGAAAAGAATTACGAGAAGTTTTACAAAGAAATTTCGCTTTCATGAGTAAAATAGGGATCATCATACAGGCCAGAACGGCTTCTACGAGGTTGCCCTCCAAAGTTGTTTTGCCATTTTATCAGGAAAATTCTATACTGGATATTCTGTTAGCTAAAATTAGAAAGCACTTCAGTTATCCGCTTGTGGTAGCTACTTCTTTAAACCCAAAGGATAACTTGATTCAGCATATTTGTGAATCGCATCAGGTAGTATGTTTCAGGGGAGACGAACACAATGTATTGAAGCGATTTGTAGATTGTGCCAATCGGTTTGAATTTACCACCGTTATACGCATATGCGCTGATAATCCTTTCCTCGACATGGATTTCATGCAGGAGATTATTGATGCACACCTTACATCAAAGGCTGATTATACGTCATTTTGCACGTCTGAACAGTTACCTGTTATTAAAACACATTACGGTGTGTTTTGCGAGCTTGTGGAATTAAAGGCATTAAAACAAGTATTGAATAATACATCAGAACAGCTTTATCTTGAGCATGTCACCAATTACATTTATACCCATCCAGAATTGTTTAAACTTAATTTACTCCCCATACCTCCATTTTTGGAAGAAGTAAAGATGAGATTAACGCTTGATAGTTTAGAGGACTGGGAAATTTTGAAATTATTATACGCGGATTGTGTAAAACGGGATCCGGATTTCACAACCGCAACAGTGATAGATCTTTTAAAAAAAGATGGATATAAACTGAAAATCATGCAACAACAAATTGAAAAGTATTCCAAATGAAACCGCATACCTACATCATAGGAGAAATCGGACAGAATCATAACGGTTCGGTTGATCTGGCAAAATTACTCACAGAGATTGCTGCACGTCCTGTACAGGAAGACCTCTTTGGGCTTACGCTTAAGCCCATGGATGCCGTTAAACTTACAAAACGCGACCTTAAGCAGGAATTATCTGCTTCACAAATGGCGGCACCATATATCAGTCCGCATTCGTTCGGTAAAACCTACGGTGAACACCGTGAATTTTTGGAACTGAATGATGAGGAGCATTTTGAAGTATACAAACATGCCAAAAGTCATGGTCTTGACTTTGTTGAAACTCTTTGCGCGGTAGGTTGTTTATCAATGCTTAAACTTTTCACTCCTGATAAATTAAAAGTAGCCAGCAGAGATCTTACCAATTTGCCATTGCTAAGTGCACTTGCCGAAACAAAAATACCGATCATTCTTTCTACCGGGATGGCCGGTAAAAAGGAGTTGGACGAGGCACTCGACGTAATTACGAAATACCACAATGCAATTTCAATTTTACATTGTGTATCGCAGTATCCTACACATCCTGAAAATGTTAATTTAAAAACCATTACCTATCTGCAAAAAAATTATCCTGAATACCTCATTGGATATTCTGATCATACTGTAGGCATTTCTGCGTCTGTTGCTGCAGTGGCTATTGGGGCTGCCATAATTGAAAAACATATTACCCTCGACAGAAAAATGAAGGGAACAGATCAGGCAGGTTCTTTAGG
>DAISHL010000199.1:0-4652 GCA_036822555.1 Bacteroidota bacterium
CATTCAATGCGTCCTGTATCTTCTTTGTTCTTGTCACAAAATAATACTTTTATTTCTGCAGTATTCAATATGTCCACTGCAACGTCTAATACTGCGGGTATTTCTTCTTTGGCGGGTGCAAGTTTAGTTACGGTTCCATCTTTGATCCTGTCAGGAGAGAAGGATTGCGTTGCGGACACGAATGTTCAGAACAGTCATTACAATGCTATTGCAGCGGCCTCAAAGTTTCATGTGATCTTAAAAGCTTTAACCCATTGTGATTTTGGTGATGGAACAAGCACCAATTGTAACTTGGGACAAACTGTAAGTGGTTGTCCTAATACCATAAACAATTCATCGGCCTTTAACCGTTACATGAATTACCTGATCCCGTTCTTAAATAAAACTTTGAAAGATAGCTGCTCAGAAGGACAAAGATTCATGGATAGTGTAGCAACAAGTTCATCTGTTCGTGCGGGTATAAAGTGGCAAGGATCTTTAAGTTGCAACGCTGCCAAAGTATATGAAAATAAATTCTTGGTCGGAATGTCGGTTTATCCGAATCCTGCAAATGATGAGTTAAACGTAAAGTTTGAGCATAAAACGCCTGACATTATTCTGGAACTTACAGATCTGCATGGAAGAATCATCGATCGTTACATTGAACCAGGGATCAATGGGCAACACACCATGAAAATTAATTTGCAGCAATTGCCTATCGGTATCTATATATTGAAAGTTAATTCCTCCAATGAGAGCAGGATATTTAAGATAAGCAAAAGCTAAGCTCATGCATCCGTCCTTACAGATGATCCTAACTCACATAAAAAAGGTTTAGTAGTAACTCACTGTCCCCTTATACACCTCGCTGATCTTTTCTTTTTTATCGAAATGAGTGATTGTATACGTGCTGTCTCCGCTATAGCTATAAACAACTTTCCCTAAGGATCTTTGTTTTCGGTTAAAACTTTCACTCTTTAACGGAAGTCCGGATTCATTGTATTCTGTGGTGCTTGAATATCCTGCCTTGCCATGAGAGTAATAAACACTTTTGAATGTTGAAGGTATTTTATGTGTACTGGTGTATATCCTGTAATCTTCTTTACGTTCTATACTTAGTCTTTCTTTCGTGTCGTAACTTTTATAACTATACCAAGGCTCTAGGCTGTCAGCATAATGTATTTCATAGAGTTTTTTTTCTTTTCCTTTAACAACAATATACTGTTCCTGTACTGATGAGATCCGTTTACCATCTTTTAGCCAATAGATGTATACCTGCTTGCTTTTTTTTCCTTTGGCATCAGTATAAAAGGTAATGTCAATTATTCGGCCTCTGGCATCATAGTTGGTATTCTTGCACACCTGTGTGTTCTTTTTTTCTAGTTCACCTTTAGGATTGCAATCGTAGTTCCAGGTATGCATCAGCTTGTTTTTCTTATTGAATAAACATGTTTGTTTGCGTTGTTTATCGGGGTAATATGCGTACGTGTATCTCGTTTTAAGTTGAGGCTTATCTTTTTTATAAACGTAGGATCTGTATTCAAGCCTTGTACTGTCAGTATTATACTCATTGATGTCTTCTATCAGGGCTTTGCCATTTTTAGAAATTGTGTACTTGCTGAGGAGATGAGGAGCAAAGTAGGAATATGTGTAGGTATAGATAATGTCCTTGTTTTTGTTGAATTGGTTTACTTTGATGAGTTGTTCTTTCTCATACTCGAATTTTTTATGGTAATGGTGTTTGAATTTAAATGGACCAATGCGCCATCTGTTAGTGAACAACCGTTCCGTAACCAATCCCTTCTCGTTCAGGGTAGTTGTAGTTGGGTCGTTTGGGAATTTTGTATTGGTCACACGGATGCTTTTGATCTTTTGATGCGCTTGACCGAGTTTGCTGATCCATCCTTCATTCTCATCGAGGTAGGTTTTATTGTAGTCATTTATCGGATAGTTATGTGATAAAGGATACAACTGGGCATTCAAGTTGAATAAAATAAGGCTCAAAAAAGTGGTAAAAAGTGTTCTCATACTTTTGGTTTTCACAGATAACGCAGAAAATGACATTGGTTACATGAAAAATTGAACTTTTACTATATCAGTGTATTGGTACGATGGAACATTATAACATATCTTTTGTTATCTATGAATACTGAATTTATTTACCTATACCATATGAAAGTGAGCTCGTTTATTTTTGGAAGCCTGATGATAATGAGTATGACCTTATCAGCACAGAAGCCAATAAAGCTCAGTTCAACTAATAAATCCGGAACCAAAATGAACCCAACAAAAATGAAAGTAGAAATATGGTCGGATATCATGTGTCCGTTCTGTTATATTGGAAAACGACATTATGAGCAGGCATTATCCCAGTTTGCTGATTCGGCGAACATAGAATTGGAGTGGCACAGTTTTCAATTGGATCCAAGTTTGCCAAAACCTGCAAGTAAATTGAGTGCGTATCAATATTTAGCAGAGCGTAAAGGAATTTCCTACGAACAGTCGGTGGCACTGCATCAAAATGTCATTCAAATGGCAAAGGAGGCGGGATTGACCTATGATTATGATAAGGCAGTGGTTGCTAATTCATTTGATGCACATCGTTTGATACAATTTGCCAAAACAAAGGGATTGGGTGACGAGGCGGAGGAGCGATTGTTCAAAGCCTATTTTATGGAAGGTAAGGACATGAGTGATGTTCAAACCTTAGTTGTGTTAGCAACTGAAATAGGACTTGATGGCCAACAAACAAAAGAGATTCTCGAAGGGAATGCCTTTACAAAGGAAGTAAAGGATGATATAGACGAGGCGAACAGGATAGGCGTACAATGCGGACCATTTTTTGTCTTCGACCGAAAATATGCAGTTTCAGGCGCACAACCCAGTTCTTCATTTTTGAATGTGCTTCAGAAATCATTCAGTGAATGGAGGAAGAACAATCCGGGAGCTAAACTCGAGGTGAGCGAAGGCAAAGTGTGCACACCAAATAAGGAATGTAAATAATTCCTGTTCAGCGCATCATCCTCCTTTACCGTTCTGATTTCTGAGTTCGATCAGCAGTTAATTTCTTAATCTCTGTAAAAACAATTTGTATATTTAGTTACCAAATTGTATTACAATTCACATGTCAAAAAAGATCATTCCATTGGTTGTATTCTTTACCTTTTTGGGTATGAATATTTCAAAGGCACAAGTGTCTGCCTATGTATTTTCACAGTTCACCGGCACCTACATCCCATTATCTGTTTCAGGAGGCACAACGGTTGCAACAGGCTTTCAGGATGATAACGTGTATGGGAACATTCCCATTGGGTTCTCATTTATGTATAACAACACAACGTATACCGCTGTTGGATTAAGTACAAATGGGTGGATGTCTTTCGGGGGAAATGTGCCCAACGATAACTTTGCGCCTATCAGTAATTCGGGTGGTAATGCCGTTTCCTATATGTGTGGTGACATGCAATTGGGACCTTATCAGAATTGTACCACCACCATTGGAAGTAATGTAATCGCCTTCACTAACACCTTAGCTTCACAGTTTTTTGTACCGGGAGATGTTTTAACAGGTACCGGAATACCTGCTTCTACCAGTGTTGTGGCTACAGGTATTGGTAATATGACCATCTCTGCGAATGCCACAGCAAATGGAACAGCAGTTACAACGGCAGGCAGGATCTCTTACGCAGTATCAGGTAGTGCACCAAACCGTGTGTTTACGCTTCAATTCAGGCAAGTTGGCCGATGGAATAATGACGGGACCGGTCAGAATGATTTTGTGAATGCCCAGGTAAAATTGTATGAAACAAGTAATGTGGTGGAGATCGTTTACGGTCACGCCGGCACATTCAACAACAATGTTCTCTTCAGTGAAACAGGAATTGTTGGTCAAACATCTGCTGATTTTAATATCAGGGAAGTGCCAACAGGAAACAACTGGAGTACATCCACACAAGGCATGACCAATGGAGCCAAGTGCGTAATGAGCAATAGTAATACCATTCCGTTCGGACTCACCTACAGATGGACCCCTCCAACTCCTTGTACTGGTATGCCACCTGCCAATAGTCCCGTTGCCTCTCAGCCATTTGCTTGCAGCAATGGAAATGCCTATTTGAATCTCGCTCAAACATATACATTGAGTGGATTAAGTTTTGTATGGAGTGCCTCAGGTAATATAACCGGACCATATACTCCGGTAAGTACATACACCAATGCCGCTTTTACGGCGAGTAATATCAGTGCAGATACTTGGTTCATTTGTGAAGTGACCTGTACCAATAGTTCTCAAACATTTACAACCATTCCAATAAAGATCACATCTGTTGCCACCATAACCAACACAGTGCCTTATTTTGAAGGATTTGAATCAGTGCCTTTCAGTAATGTGTTGCCAAACTGTTCTTGGTCTGCAAGCACACCTTCGATCATTTGTCAAACGTATACTACATCCAATACCTATAACCGGATCCCAAAAAGCGGAACCAAATTTGCGTCGTTCAAATACGGAACTTCATTGGACGGAGATTATTTTTATACCAATGGCATATGTGTATACAGCTGTTTCACCTATTCATCCGCAGTTAATTATGTTACTTATTGTGCACCCGGCCTGTCTTAATTTTCAATGTTGATAGGGCAGAATCAATCAACGCTGGGGTTACTGCCTATAG
>DAISHL010000200.1:0-4643 GCA_036822555.1 Bacteroidota bacterium
AATAATACCTTAACACCATTTCCTAACACCCATTCGGTAACACCATGACCACGGGCAACCGTTTTATAAACCTTTTGTGGTGTTGGCTTCTTTGCTACCAATGGTTCATTTACCATTTTATCCACGTAAAGCTGTATGTCTGTTATTGCCTGTGCTTCGGCAAAAGCCTTTTTTACATCTTCTTCCTTTAATACTTTTTGATTTTCTTTTTCTGCCAACATCATGATCGCAACCGCGTTCTCTCCATCTGTGATCCATTTCTTTGACAGCTCGTTGATCTCTTCCAATTTTACCTGTGGCAGTAATTCCTTGTAATAAGCGAATTCATTCTCAATTCCCGGCACAGCTTCACCTGTTAAGAAATGATATACATAGGACATCACGATCTGTTTCGACTCCGTTTTATCGCGCTCGTTGAACTGATTTTCCATATTTGTCATCAGTTGTTTTTTCTGACGTTCAAATTCTGTAGCAGTGAATCCATATTTCTTCACTCGTTCGTTCTCAGTGATGAGCGCTTTCATCGCATCTAATTCTTTGCCATTAGGCATCACTGCAAAGCTGCCGTAACTTGCTTTGCTTCTAACCATGGAGAAATAGCCTGTATACCCGAACATAAAAGGAGGATTGGCCTGCTTGGTAAGTTCACTTAATCTTGAATTGATCATGCCGTTGTAAAGATTTTGAAGAATCGACTCTTTGAAATCTGCATACGTTTGTGTTGCATGGTGCTCCTTCTGCATATAGGCGAGCTGTATCAAATTGTAAGGTGATTCTTTATCACTTGCCACTGCAACCCTGAGGTCCTTTTGATCAGGTACTTGCCATTTTGTGATAGGTTTAGGATTCACCGGTGCAGGAATATCAGAAAATGTGGCAATGATCTTTTTTTCCATCTCATTCACATCAATATCCCCAACAACAATAATTGCCTGAAGATCGGTCCTGTACCAATCTTTATAGAATTGTCTCAATACACTTTGTTTGCATTTCTGCAGCACCTCCGGTTTACCAATAGGCAATCGCTCGGCATACCTTGAATCTTTGAACATCACAGGCCATGTCTTACGGTTCATGCGTTCCATGGCACCCTGACCTAATCTCCACTCTTCCATTACTACCCCTCTCTCCTTTTCCACTTCCACGCTGTCAAAAGTTAAATAATGCGACCAGTCCTTAAGGATCAATAAACCCTTATCTACAATATCCTGCTTGTCTGTTGGGATCTGCAGCATATAAACAGTCTCGTCGAAACTTGTATACGCATTCAGATCAGGCCCGAATTTTGTTCCAATACTCTCCAGATAATTCACCAGATCATTCTTTTTAAAATTCTTACTGCCATTGAAGGCCATGTGTTCTACGAAGTGTGCCAGACCCTGCTGTTCATCACTCTCCATGGTACTGCCCGCGTTCACGGCCAATCTTAGTTCCGCGCGTTTTTCGGGCTTCTCGTTATGCTGTATATAGTAGGTTAATCCATTCTTCAATGTACCCTTTTTCACCTTTGAACTTAAGGGTAAATTATCTGTTGGTTTTAAAGAAACCTGACCGTAAGCATTCAAAACAAATGCTAATAGAAACAACGCTATTTTTTTCATTTAAAAAGTATTTAAAGTAAATATACCAAAAATCATAACACTTGACGGGAGCAAAAAACTCAAAATGAATTATTAACTTTAGATGGTGATAGAACACTTCTCGGAACATATTCAAACATTGCTCAAGGTCATTCCTGATTCGCCAGGGGTCTATCAATACTACGATAAGGACAAACAACTGTTGTATGTTGGAAAGGCTAAAAATCTAAAAAAGAGGGTTAGCAGTTATTTCACAAAGGACCATGATTCGGCACGATTGAATCTTATGGTTAAAAAGATCCACGACATAAAAACAATTAAGGTGGAGACCGAGCTGGATGCCCTTTTACTGGAGAATAACCTGATCAAGAGTCTGAAACCGCGTTACAATGTCAATCTGAGGGATGACAAGACCTACCCATGGATAATCATTAAAAACGAGCGCTTCCCAAGATTGTTCTATACAAGAAAAAAAATAAAGGATGGGTCGGAATACTATGGCCCGTACGCCAATGTAAAGGTCATGCGTAATTTACTCGACCTTATCAAACAACTGTATCCGCTGAGAAATTGCAGCTATGATCTAAAAGAAGAGAACATTCAGAAAGGCAAGTACAGAGCCTGCCTTGAATACCATATAGGTAAATGCAAAGCCCCATGTACAGGAAACCAAAGTGAACAGGATTATGTGAGGAATATGAACGAGATACGATCCATCATTAAAGGCGACCTTCATTTTGCAATACGCGATCTTAAACAGGAAATGCGCGAACAAGCAGAGCTCATGAACTTTGAAAAAGCTGAAGAATTAAAGCAGCGCATGGAGTTGCTTGAAGCTTACCAGAGTCGCTCAACGATTGTACATCCGAACATCACCGACACAGAGGTATTTAATATCATTAGCGATGAAAAGTATGGGTATGTGAATTACTTTGCTGTGAAGAACGGAACTATTGTACAAAGCCAAACCATTGAATTAAAAAAGAAGATTGATGAGAGCGACGAGGAGTTGCTGGTTTTTGCGATGGTAGAGCTCCGAAATAGATTCAATTCAAAGAGCAAGGAGATCATTTTACCATTTGAACCGGAAATAAAACTTCCTGAATGCGACTATTACATTCCGAAGATCGGCGACAAAAAGAAATTGCTTGACCTTTGTTTAAGGAATGCAATTGAATATAAGCGTGAACGTGATAAACAAATAGCACTGACAGATCCTGAAAGCCATGTAACACGGATAATGCAGCAAATGAAGAAAGATCTTCGCTTAAAGGAAGAACCGCGTAGAATAGAAGGATTTGATAATAGTAACATTCAGGGGAATTTTGCTGTTAGTGCAATGCCTGTGTTTATTGATGGGAAACCGGCCAAAAAAGAATACCGACACTTCAATGTAAAAACGGTGGAAGGACCTGATGATTTTGCCACCATGGAAGAGGTCATTTTCAGACGGTACTCCAGGGTTATTGAGGAAGGTTTGCCGATGCCACAGTTAATTGTGATCGATGGTGGCAAGGGCCAGTTGAGTGCGGCCGTGAAAAGCCTTACTAAACTTGGTTTAATGGGCAAAGTTGCAGTAATTGGTATTGCAAAACGACTTGAAGAGATCTATTTCCCCGGTGATAATTTGCCCTTGTATTTGGACAAACGGAGCGAAACTTTAAAGGTGATACAACATATCAGAGATGAGGCACATCGTTTTGGCATCACACATCACCGTAACAAAAGGAGCAGAGAAACATTCAGGTCGGAACTAAGTGAGATCAAAGGTATAAGCGAAAAGACAGCGCAGAAATTACTTACAGAACTCAGGTCCATTCAAGCGGTGAAAGAAGCGAATATGGAGGAGTTGTCGAAAGTGATCGGAACAGCAAAAGCACAACTGGTGTTCAATCACTATCATACATTTAACGCTTAATTATCTTGTAATATTTCCGTTCATTATCAATATAGAACTCAAGATAATATACACCGGAAGCAAGATCATCAAAACTTATATCAATCCCATTTTGTTTAACATCAATTTGAAATTGTGAGATCTTTGAGTCGTTCATTGAAATCATTCGAACCTTGTTAATCGACCTAGGGTTCTCACTTAAGACCCTTAATAGATTTGCTTCTAGCATTGGGTTTGGGTATACCAATGTGCCTACAACCTGCATACTGTCTTTTACCTCAATTGTTTTAATGGAATAGTTAGAATAACACATGCTTCTCACAAGCAACATGACAGTATAGGTTGTATCCCTATATAGTCTGGGGTATACATGTTTTTGACGTACTCCAATTGAACCATATAGATCTGTGGTTGTTCCATCACCCCATGACCAATGATATTCATTTCTGCCAGGGCTAATGCTGTCCTTTGCAGTAAAGTATAAAGTATCAGATTGCTTTTGATATACAAAGCCCCCATTTAAATTATTTGGAATTGTTAGGAATGATTTCCTTACTGTATCTAATCTATCACCACTTTTCGCTATCAACATGGCTGTTCTTACACCGAACGTCTTATACAAATGATTAGGTGATTTTTCAGTCGAAGTTGTAGAGTCTCCAAAATCCCAGAAAAATGAATCAGCACATGTACTATAATTTGTGAAATAACTTTGGCAATTCTCATACTCAAAATCAGCATGCAAAGTAGAGTCAACTCTAAGGTATCTTGTTGCCTTTGTTAAATGTCCATCTGGATTTTGTGCTGTGAGAAAAACAGTATATACCCCAATAGACTGAAATTTGTAACTAATATCAATTTGAGTAGATGTGTAAACCGGAGTTGATAATGGTCGCTCAAATATCTCCCAAAAATACTTTGGTTTATTAGAAGACTTCGTTAAATTCTTAAAAGTTGTAGTTTGTCCAAAACAGAAGTTGAGAAGTTCAAAATTAACAGCAGGGGGGTTACAAGTGATTTTTTCCAATTGAGGAAACAGCTGCTGAGAACTAAACAAGACAGTCAGAATAAATAATATTTTTTTAGATAATGACATTTCTAGTATTGCTCTACTTTCTTCTAATAAAATTATTGATTAAATTTGATATAAAACATTTCAAAATGCA
>DAISHL010000201.1:0-4631 GCA_036822555.1 Bacteroidota bacterium
AGAAGGGACTCGAACCCCAGACCAGCTGATTACAAATCAGCTGCTCTACAAGCTGAGCTACTCCGGCTTTTAAATTGTTTTAATTTTAAAGAACAATCCCCTGATTTTAGGGACTGCAAAATTAATTATTTATTTGGTTTGTACAAAAAATATATGAGAAAAAATGAAGATTTTTTTTATTTTTCTGCATATCTCTCATTTTTAGGGTCTTATAGACCAATTTCCTTGTTAAAGATCATGAAGTTTTGAGGGAGATAATTGTTGACACGGCTGCTTAGAACCTTCGCCCATCCTATGCCATATCCTTTATAAGTGATCAATTTCATTCCATTTTGCACCTCAGCATGTGAAAATGGCAGTTTTTTCAAGTACAACAGGGCGTTTTCTCTATCCAGCTCCACAGTTTCCACATTCCGATTTCGGTAATTGCTGAGGGCAAAAAAATGATGAGGAATAAGGTCCTTTTGCTTTATCTCCCCTATTTCAGTGCCTGCCTGTCTGATATACACATGCTTCTTAAGGTGATTCAATAAACGGAAGGTGTTATCATTCATTAATTTGATCGTCCTTTCATGTGCCATTATGGTGAGATGATCATCTGGCCTAATCCATGGCTCAACGATCTCTCGCTCCTGCTTGCTGGCTTCCTTTAATTCGAATCTCTTCTCAGGTTTAAACGATGAGCTTCCTGCTATTTTTCTTAACACCGCACAAAAGAATCCCTCTCCCTTTAGGTTATACGGGTAGAACCTCAGCCCATAGCCTGTATCTTCAATTTTGAACGCCGCATCAGGAAGCACATCCACAAGTTCATACACCCCGCTATCTATGGCACCTTTAACAATGGCCTCATCTTCTTCATAAGAAAAACTACATGTACTGTAAAACAAAATACCACCTTCCTTTAATGCAGGGCTGGCCTGCTCTAGGATTGTCTTTTGCCGAATACTGCAATTCCTCACGTTATCAAGGCTCCATTCATTCATTGCCTCGGGTTGTTTCCTGAACAGGCCACTGCCGCTGCATGGAGCATCTATGACCATAAGATCAAAAACCCCTTCCAAATTTGAATAGACCTCAGGTGAATTATTGGTAACTATCCAATTGGCCGTGCCCCATTTTGCCAGATTATATGCCAGGATATCGCTTCTTCCCTTAACGATCTCATTTGAAACTAAGGTGCTGGTTGAACTGATTAATGAATTAATCAAGGTGCTTTTTCCTCCGGGTGCCGCGCAAAGATCAAGCACATGTAGATCCTGTTTCAGATCAAGACAGTTAGTGATCACATAAGACAAGAACATAGAAGAAGCCTCCTGAACATAATAGCATCCAGCATGAAAACTGGGGTCTGCCGTAAAAACAGGTCTCTCTTTCAGATAATACGCATTGGCACACCAAGGAACTGCTTCTTGAGTCTCAAATTCCAATGGCAAAGGTTTTAATGGATTAACTCTCACCGACACCGGTATGTCTGAATGCTCGTGCGATTCATGAAACGCCACCTTATCAAACCCTTTTATTGATTGCAAACTGTTTAAAAAATCGGAAGGAAATTGCATTTTTCAGGAGTTGAATCGGATAATTTTGTGTTGTGATCGAATCAGATAACAAAGAAAAGAAAATAAAATTAAGTTTTTCACTTGCTTCAGAAAAAATAAGAAAGTGGTGTGCTTTTCAAGAGCGCTGCCAATTTGAGACGCGAAACAAACTTTTTGAATACGGACTAAACGCTACTGAAGTAGATCAGCTGCTTGCTGAACTCATTTCAGAGAATTTTTTAAATGAAGAACGATTTGCCGAAACCTTTGCACGCGGAAAATTCAAGATCAAACATTGGGGAAGGAAAAAGATAAGGATAGAACTCAAAAAAAGAAAAGTGAGCGAGTATTCCATCCATAAGGCACTTGGCAAGATCGATGAAGATGAATATTACAAGGTACTTTCAACTGTTCTGTCAAAAAAAAGCAAGCAGATCAAAGAAAAAGATACGTTCAAAAAACGCTATAAACTTATTCAATATGCCACTGGAAGAGGGTTTGAAAACGATTTGATTAATGACATTATTAAGTTAAATTTGAACGATTGAAAAGAAACACACATGAATTTAGATCTTAATAATAAACGCGCTATCGTTTGCGGAAGCACACAGGGAATTGGAAAAGCAGTTGCACTTGAACTTGCCGCCATGGGATGTAATGTTACTTTGGTTGCAAGAAATGAAGAGGCATTAAAAAAGGTAAAGAGCGAATTGCCCGCAAGTGGTTCTCAGATCCACTCCTATTTATGTGTTGATTTTAATGATCCAATTAAATTAAAAGAACTAACAGAAGCATTTATTCAACGTAACGGGCCGGTGAACATTTTAGTGAATAATACGGGAGGACCTCCTGCGGGCCCGGTTCACATGGCAAAGACCGACGAATTCCTTACTGCCTTCCAACAACATCTGATCTGTAATCACATCCTCGCTCAAGCCTGCATTGATGGCATGAAACACTCAGGTTATGGAAGAATCATCAATATCATTTCTACTTCTGCGAAACAACCCCTGCCAAATTTGGGAGTTAGCAATACCATCAGAGCTGCTGTTGCCAATTGGTCAAAGACCATGGCCAATGAATTAGGCAAGTTCGGGATCACAGTGAATAATGTATTGCCCGGAGCCACGGCAACACAGCGCCTTAGCAGCATCATAGAGAATAAAGCCATTAAAACCAATGCGAACAGTGCCGACGTGAAAAATGAGATGCTTCACGAGATACCTTTAGGCAGATTTGCAGATGCGTCGGAAATTGCCAATGCCGTTGCTTTCTTGGCCAGCCCAAGTGCTTCTTATATCAATGGCATCAATTTACCGGTAGATGGCGGCAGAACAGGCTGCTTGTAACACTTTCCTCTTTTAACAATCTGATGTTATTAAAATGCTTGGTATCAGAAAAATGGCTGATATCATATAAAGTATTTTAGTGACATGATTAAATTTTTAATAATTACATTTAACACCATCCTATTTTTTATAGTTGGCTTATTTGCCAAGATCGATGGTATCAGCGTTTCAGGCAATTTTCCAAAGAACATGCAACCCGGCTCTGAGGTAGCCATTGAGGTGAAAGTTAAGAAAGGAAGTATGGGTGGATTTGCCAAACTTCAGTTAGAAATGCCGGAAGGATTCACTGCAACGGAAGTTGACAGTAAAGGTGCTAATTTCAGTTTTGCGCCTGGTATTGTTAAATGGGTATGGCCTGCACTTCCAACAGAAGACGAGGTAGTAGTAAAATTCAATTTAAAAGCCGATAATTCATTGAGCGGTCCAAAATCCATTGGCGGAAAATTCTCTTATGTTGAGAATAACGCAAAACAGGTTGTGGTAATGGCTCCTGTTGAGATCACCATTGGTAATGAATCTACACCGGTTGCAGATAACAATGCCGCTAACACTAATACTGTTGCCCCATCCAATGCAACACAGCCAACCACAACTGAGCCGGTAGCCAGTTCACCTGCGCCTACCACAGCACCAACACCTACCATTGACAATGTTGCAGCCGCAAATACAAATACAAGCCCTGCCAGCACCACTCCAACCACAAGTCTAAATGATGAACCTCCAGGGAACGTAACCGTTACACGTTTAATTAAACCAGGAAGCAATGCCGATGAGCATATCATTGAAATGAAGATCGCTAAAGGTAACATCAAAGGTTTTGCAAAATATAGCGACGAACTGCCTGGTGGTTATACCGCTAAAGCTTTAACAACCTCGGAAAGCTCATTTTCAGTGGCAGACGGAAAGATCAAATTCGTATGGGTAACCCTACCTGCTTCTGAAGAAGTGATCATTTCTTATGTATTGAGTGGCAGAAGCACCTCATTGGTGAATTTAAAAGGTGAGTTCTCTTACCTTGCCAATGATCAGAGTAAAAAATTCATTATGCCGGATGCAACCCTACCTAACACGCCAAGTTCAGACAATGTTGCCAGCAATCAAACACCAACTTCTACGCCTACTCCAACTGAAACACCTGTAAATACAAACACTACAGCGGCTGTAACAACTACTGAAACTCCTTCAAACCAAAACAACAATCAAAACAATTCTACTGAAAATACTTCAAAAGAAGCAGTTACAAATAATGCGGGAAGCATCAATTACCGTGTACAAATTGGCGCATTCAACAACAGCGCTGTTTCAGCACAAACCCTGAGCAGAAAATTTGGTGTTAAAGGAAATATTGTAAGTGAAATGCACAATGGCATGAATAAATTCATGATCGGAAATCACCCTGATTACAAAAATGCCCGTGACCACAGAGAGCAAGTTAGACCAAGCATCAATTCTGCATTTGTTGTAGCCTATAATGGCGCAAAAAGAATTACTGTACAAGAAGCTTTAATGCTCACAAACCAAAAATGGTTCAAATAATTTTCTTATTTTTACCTTATTTATGTTCAGAAAATTAGGTGTACTCGTATTTGTTCTTATTTCTTGTTTTGCGAAAGCTCAACAAGACACCTCATTTCTTGACAAACTTACGCCCGAAGAATTACTGCAGCACTACATCAATGAACCCGAGCCCTGGTCAAAATACAGGGGGCCTGAGAAAGCTGGTGATTCATTATTCTCAATC
>DAISHL010000202.1:0-4626 GCA_036822555.1 Bacteroidota bacterium
AAGTAGAATATATACGATCGAGAAAAGCAGAAGTAAGATCACCATCCATGTATTTATTCTTGGCGTTTGCTTCACCTTGATCACATGATAAATAGTTAACCCAATAAAAAGCAATATAAATGGCGTACTCATGAATTCAGGAAGCAAGCCGGTTAACAAATTACTCAAGTGTTCCTGAATTTGAAGTGATGAAAGGGTCCATATTGGCAAAGTTCCAACCAGAAAAAACACCTTGGTGTTCTCAAAATTATATGCTTTCGAATGCAGTATCCACAATAGCCATAAGATCATTGGCAACACCACCACCACTGCTATCCTAACCCCATCCTTTCTGTTTAGTTTCAAGTCTCCTGAAACGAAATACCTTAAGAGCAGCCATAAAAGACATAGAATGAAAATTAAAATGAAGGACGCCTTGATCAAACCAGCGATGCAAATGAACATAACGAACATAATTAATTGTTTCCATTTCAGTTCATGCAGCCACACCACAAAATAATAAACGGCCACCATTGTCAGCGCTAATGCTTGTATATCGGATAGTGTAGACATGCCGTAAAATGACAAATTGCCTGAAGTGAATACGAACGCTGCGATCAAGGTAGAAAAGATCTTTAGCTTTGAAACATACAAGAACAAGCTATAAACATAAAATAATCCGATAAAGATCAGCAGTATGTTCAATGCTCTGTAAATTGCAGTGGATGGTCCGGTTACATCCCAGATCTTTGAAATCAGGTAAGGTACTATTGGAAATTCACTCAAAGCCCTCCCGTTTTTACTAACCCCAAGATTGTTGACCTTTGGATGAAACAGATCGCCACCCCTGCCCTCATGATAAGATTGTGCAAAGGACAAACAATCGAATTGACGCCAGGCATGATGGTAACGAGGCTCGATTTTGAGCATGTATGCATAATTATAGATCAGCATTTGACCTATGACCAAACAAAAAAAGAAAAGATGTTTGTAATTGAGTATTCGTATAAACCGCTCCAATAATTACTATCTTTAACAAATATAACAAGTATTATCATTTAATCCTGTGACGCATGTGTTACACCTCGGTGAGTATAACCAGACAACTTGTTAAATACGCAAAACACAGAAGCGATGATAAAAAGACGATCGCTGATCTGCTTCAGCAGTTAGAAAAAATAGTAACCGACAACACCAAACTTTACGTTGCAGAGGCCTTTGCTCACCCACGAATACTGGTTTTTACGAACACAGAACCCTTTGTTCCGAAATTATACTATTGGGGATTAATACCTTCATGGATCAAATCGAAAGAAGATGCCATGAAGATCGCTAATCAAACTTTAAATGCCAGAGGTGAAAGCATATTTGAGAAACCTGCATTTAAATTCTCTGCAAAGGAAAAAAGATGCCTGATCTATTTTGATGCATTCTACGAATACCATCATCACAAAGGCAAAGCCTATCCATTTCATATTTCAAATATTAACAACGACCCACTTGCCATAGCAGGCTTATGGAATGAATGGGTTGACAAGGAGACCGGAGAAATATTTCCTACTGTTTCATTAGTTACCACCAAAGCAAATTCTTTACTTCAAAAGATCCATAATAATCCTAAACAAGACGAAGCAAGAATGCCTTTGATCCTCGCAAAAGAAGACCAAGACAAATGGCTGGAGATGACTGACAAGCAGGAAATGAACAAATTCCTACAGCCATATCCTGCAGATCTTTTGAAAGCACATACCGTCAGAAAATTAAAGGGCAAGGAAGCCACTGGCAATATTCCGGATGCAGAAAAGGAATTCAGATACGAAGAATTAAGCGACGTGCTATAATCGACATACTGCGCATTTGTTACAATCAATATTCAAACACAATTTTGAATACTTGTGATAAAACAAATTGTAACATTTCTTATTGCTCAGGGTTATGAGTCATAATCAAATCAAAAATTATGGCTTCACACAAAGAATCACCAAGACAAAAAATGATAGGCATGATGTACCTGGTGCTAACAGCACTGCTGGCGCTAAATGTTTCCGATCAGGTATTAAAAGGTTTCATTGCAGTCGATGAAAGCATTGATAGATCCAAAAAAATCATCACAGACAACAATAAATTAATTGAAGAAGCCTTTAAACATTATATTGATAATGGGAATTTTGAAGCCAAACCATATTATGAGAAATGCCAAGCATCTAAAGCTAAGATCGAATCTCTCATCGATCTGATCCAAAGAATGAAACACAAGTTGATCAGTCAAACTGAATCAACAAACAGGCCTGACACAATACAGATGCGTACTATGAAAAAACTTGATGATTTTGACACACCAACAGAACTATTCATTGGAAGCGATGAAAACAATCCAAAAACAAGTGAATTAACGGCGTTCAATCTAAAGCAAAGTCTTGAGAACCTTTCAAAAGAACTAATTGATGGGCTACATAAAATGGTTGCCTCAAATCAACTTGATGAGAGCGACGCAAATAACTTAATTAAAAAAATCAAGACCATTGAACCGATAGACAGAAATAAAATGGAAGATGGGGTGATGATGAATTGGATCATGGACAATTTTTACAATATACCTACAGCAGCTGTCACTGCTAATTTTGATAAGATTCAGACCGACCTCAAGAATATTGAATCAGAATTATACGGTGTTATGGCGGCTTCATCAAACAAATATCTATTCAAGGTAAATAAATTGGAAGCGAAAGTGCTTGCCCCTAATGCCTATGTATTAAGCGGGCAACCCTTCACAGCCGACATACTACTTTCTGCCAGCAGTAATGCATTTAGTAATGAACGCATGCGCGTGTTAATTGGTGCTACATATGACTCCCTATCGAATAAATTAATTCAGGAAGGAACAACTATTCCTGTGAATGACGGTGTCGGGAAATATGAGATCGTAAGCAATACTCAAGGGGAACAAAGCTTAAGTGGATTGATAGAATATAAGAATCCAAAAGGCACCAACGACTACTATCCATTCAATTACAAATACATGGTTGCAGCACCTTTCAGTGCCGTTGGCGCAGACAACATGAATGTTCTGTATGTTGGTGTCGATAATCCAATAAGTGTTTCAGCCGCCGGATTCGCACCAAGTAATTTAAGTTTAGTAATAAATGGATGTGGCGCCAAATTAAAAATGATTTCTCCGGGCAAATACACCATAAATACATCATCTACGGGAACATGTCAGGTTAGTGTAATGGCCAAAACACCTCAAGGAATTCAACAACAAGGACCAACAAAGATATTCCGGGTTAAATCAATACCACCACCGATCGCAAAGATCAATGGAAAACCGGTGCTATCAACATTAGAGTTGAAACAATCAGAATTAACTACCATAAGCTCCATTGGCGCCGTATGCCTGGGATTTGAATTTCCAGTTAATGCAGTAATTAAAGAAGCTACGATAGTAGGATTTGATAGAAATGGGAATTTAACTGAAGAAAAGATTCATTCTCCATTATTAACTGAAAAAGCCAAACAAATACTAAAAGACACTAAGCCGGGAAAAAGAACTTTTATTGAGGGGATCAAAGTTTCGATCAATAATCAAATTGTACCTATACCAGACGTGATCATTAAAAGAAAAGCATAAAAAAACCCGGGAGTAATTTCCCGGGTTTTTTATTTGCAAACTATTTTACTTCATCAAAGTTACATGCCCTGTTCGGGTGTGTTTCTTGTTGTCTAATGTTGTATAGTTGATCAGATACGTATACACATCTTGCTTACATTCCTCATTTTTGAACCATCCGTTCCAACCTTTTAATTGGTCGGTTGACGTGAACAACTTCTCACCCCATCTGTCAAAGATGATCATTTCCAACTGTTTTATTCCGGTACCGTATACCAGGAATTCATCGTTCAAGCCATCGTAATTAGGAGTGAACACATTTGGAATATATATATTATGGAACTTAGTTACCTCTATACATACCTCATCAGTAACCTTACAACCATGTTGATTTACGGCTTGGATCACATAACATCCACTGTTCTCAGGCATGATCTGGGTGTTCGGACAATCCTTGCACAAGATCTTGTCACCATAGATCCAGGTCAAGGTACCAGTACCTTTGGCGTTCAAGTACATAGGCTCATCTGAATTATAGGTCATGTCTGGACCTGCATCCACTTCCGGATAAGGCTTCACATGCACCAATACAGTTGCAGTTGTACCACAGAATCCATCGTTAGAAACCCTAACTGTATATTCTGTTGTTTGGTTTGGAGAAGCATAAGGATTTTGAATGTTAGGATTATTTAATCCTGTTGGAGGTGCCCATCTGTATGTGTTGCTTCCTCCGGCAAATAATCTCACAGATTCTCCCTTACAAATTGAGACACTATTGCTGATGCTGGCTGTGATGGTAGGGATCACCTCAACCATGATCTCTTTGGTCATCATACAAACCACAGTTCCTGAAGCATTCATACCCATTACCGTGTAATTGGTTGTTACGCTTGGAGTAATGCTTACTACATTTGGTGTGATAGGTGTCATGTTCACGTTTGGCAGGAATGAATATGTTTGAGCTCCTGATGCAAACAAACTAGTGCTAGTGCCTTGACAAACTTTTTGTGGATTTGTAGAAAGTATCAATACAGGATTTG
>DAISHL010000203.1:0-4612 GCA_036822555.1 Bacteroidota bacterium
AATTTTTGTTTCGGGTGAAAAATGAAATACCCCCTTTTGATACTGAATTTCTTTTGGCTGAGGTATGATGGGAAGAGTTTGAGACCATGCATGAAAGAATGTGGTTACGCTCAGTGCTGCAATGAGAATTAATTTAATGCCCTGCTTTTTCATGTTTTTTATCGTAATCAATACCTTGAGATTTAAGAATAGTGTTTGCTTTAAAACCATAATAAGCGAGATACCCGAAGCACATTACCCCAACAAGATAGCTGTACTTGATGCCAAGAAGATGGTCGCCGGCAAGCCAACCTTGCAGCAAACTAATGAAACCACCGCCCATGATCATCATGATAAGGTAACTGGACCCTTGATTGGTGTATTTCCCCAAACCTGAAATGGCAAGCGTAAAAATACATGGCCATAGTGTTGAACAAAACAATCCTACGCTAATGAATGCATACACACTAACCATACCACTTGAAAGCATGCCAATGATCAGTGCAGTTATTCCAAGCAACGAAAAAATAAGCAGCTGTCTTGCAGGGTTGCCCTTGCTTAAAATATCGCCAAAGATCATGGCAATGATCACAAATGCATACAGGTAAAACGGAGTAAGGTCATGATTGGCGATCTTATTAACGAGTAAGAAAACACCAAAGGCCAGGTAGGGCATCACAAATCTTAATACTTTCATTACTCCGGCCTTCACATTGAATGCTTCCACAGCCCCGGTCCATCTGCCTATCATTAAACTGGCCCAAAATAAGGAAACATATGGTGCGATCTGATCGGTAGTGGTATTCAGATACTGGTGCATGTATTCTGGTAGATTGGATGCTGTTGAAACCTCAACACCAACGTATAAAAAAATGGCTATCATGCCCAGAACAAGCTGAGGATAGTTTAAAGCACTTTTTTTAGTGTTGTTTCCTTCAGAAGTTTCTGTTGTATTTTCTGTTTGGATCTGATTGGGTAGGTTAGAGAATTTGAAGAAGATGGCCACCAGGATAAATGCTGCACCCAATATAAGGTAAGGAGTTTTTATTGCTTCCAAACTTTCTAATTTGGATCCCTCGGCAATGGAACCGAATATGGCAAAGCTCACCAAAAGGGGCCCGATAGTAGTTCCTACGTTGTTGATGCCGCCGGCAAGACTGAGACGTTGAGATCCTTTGGACGGATCCCCTATATTTATAACAAGAGGATTTGCCGCTGTTTGCTGCAAGGAGAAACCTAAACCAACAATGAATAATCCGGTGATCATCAGGATGAAGGAAGCTGATTGTGCTGCGGGATAAAAAAGAAGGGTTCCGGTTGCAGAAAGTACCAGTCCCAAAGCGATCCCGTTCTAATAACCTATGCGATTTAGTATATCTCCGCCAAATGCTCTTGATACACCAACATAAATAAGTGATCCAATTGTGTAGGCTACATAGAAAGCGAATGAGATCATCTGGCTTTGCCATTGTTCGAGCTGAAGTTTTTCCTTAAAAACAGGAATAAGAATGTCGTTGCTGGCCGCCACAAATCCCCAAAAAAAGAACACAGAGATAAGGACCGGAAAGGAAGAGCTGTTTGGTTTCATTTACAAAAATTTACATCTGCACATGTTGGTGGCAGAATTATGATGTATTAAAATTAATGGATTGCTGTGAATGCATGATTCGGAAGAAATGAAGTTTTTAACAATGCGCATGCTATATTTTAAGTGGATCAGTATTTTAAGATAGGTGATTAAAGCCTACATTTAATGTATGGAATTACTTTGTCCTCAACATTGGAAAGATTATGAATTGCTGGATTGTGGCAATTTTGAAAAGCTCGAACGTTTCGGGAATTTTATAACTATTAGACCTGAGCCTCAGGCAGTGTGGCCCAAAGTATATAGTAATGCAGAATGGGAAAAACAGGCACACGTGAAATTCGTACCGAAATCATCGAGCAGTGGAGAGTGGAAGATGCTAAAGAAAATGCCTGAGCAATGGACGATTTCGTACCCGCTAGGAAGCGGAAAATCTACAAAGGATCTAGTCTTCCGGTTGGGATTAACATCCTTTAAGCATGTTGGTGTTTTTCCCGAGCAAGCAGTGAATTGGGACACTATATACAAGCACCTGTCAAAATTAAATAAACCTAAATTCCTGAATTTGTTTGCCTATACGGGCGGCGCATCAATAGCTGCAAGAGCTGCAGGTGCGGATGTAACACATGTTGACAGTATCAAACAAGTGGTTACCTGGGCCAATGAGAACATGCAAAAATCAGGATTGGACAATATACGTTGGTTGGTGGATGATGCATTGAAGTTTGTGAAAAAGGAGATCAGGCGCGGTAATTCTTATCAGGGGATCATTCTTGATCCTCCGGCCTATGGTCATGGGCCGAATGGTGAAAAGTGGAAACTGGAGGAGAATATCTGAAATGATGGAGGGTGTATTACAACTGTTTGATAAGTAAAATCATTTGTTGATCCTGAATGCCTACTCCCTTGGTTTCTCAGCTTTGGTACCTGAAAACCTCTTAAAACCTTACGCTGCCAAACATAGATCTGCATTAAGTGTAGGTGAATTGTATCTTCCATCGAAAAGTGGCATCAAACTGCCATTAGGAGTGTGGGGAAAATTAAGCAAATAGTGATATGAAAAAATTACTAGCCATCCTTGTCTGTATGTTTGCATATATAAGCAAAGCACAGGTGTCTTGTGAAACTTTCAATAAGTCAGGAAGTTCATTTTCCTTAACAGCATGCAAAAATGGAAAGGCAAAGCTATTTCATACTGATACGGCCATAACGAATAAATTCAAATACAGAAGTTTTGACCTGAGAACAGTGAATGATCTCAGTGAGGCAGATAAGGCAGAGATCAAAAAATACAAATTACCACTCAATCCTACCGATACCGTGATCATGTATGATTGGGATATCATGCATCAGGCAAAGATGGGTTATTTTGAACCAGCAGTGGGTAAGGTAAAGTTCAATTGTAAAGACAGCGTGATGTACATCTATAAATTCCTTCTGAAAAAAGAGACCACCAATTATGTGCCAACGCGTTATAAGGTCTTTAAAATGGGTATGGATAATTTTATCATGTTTGACATGGACCATCCCTATCTGAACATCAATTATTATTTCAAGCGCAAGTGATCTAACGCTCTATCCAGCGGGTGATCTTACCACAAAGGGGACTCCGCCATGAATTCACCCAGGTGTAAAGCTGTCCCTTTTCGTTGATGAGGTATTTCTGAAAATTCCACTTCACGCGTGAGTCGCCTACGCCATTTTTGTCTTTATTGGTCAGCCAGGCGTATACCGGATGTATGTTCTCTCCTTTTACGTGTATCTTTTCCATCATTAAAAAGCTTACCCCATAATTCCTTTGGCAGAAGTTTTTGATCTCATCGGCGCTTCCTTTTTCCTGCTCTCCAAAATCATTGCACGGAAACCCGATAATAACTAGTCCATTGTCTTTATAACGGTCGTATAGTTTTTGCAGGTCGCCGTACTGAGGGGTGAACCCACATTTACTAGCGGTATTTACAATGAGTAGTTTTTTGCCTTTAAATTCCGAGAATCGAATTGTATTGCCGTTGATATCCTTGGCAGAAAGTGAATAAATATCAGGCAGTGAATCGCTAGATGCTGAGAACAAGGATAGATTGAAAAGTCCCATGATAAATACGAATAAGGTGTGTATGTTCTTCACAACATTCAAACACACAGTACCTAAAAAGGTTTATTTGAGTTCTAACTCAGGTTCTGAAGGCGAGGTAAGTGGAATTTCAGTAGTAAGAGGTTTACTTTCGAGCGTTTCCACTTCTTTCTTCCTCTTTTTTCTAGGAGTTTTTTGTTGTACGTTTGAGACAGAAGCACCGTTATTGGTGCTGTTCAGTGATTCTTTGTTGTTTTCTCCGTCATTTGCTTGAGCCGGCTTTGGCATATCCACCGGTGCTGGCGCAGAGTTGGCCGCAACACTTACAGAGCTTGCGGTTGCCGGAACGGAGTTGGTGACAATTGCAGTAACAGTATCTTTAATGATGGGCTTGGGCTCCTCTTTCTTTGTGATCACTTTGGCAGGTTTGGTGATCTTGTAATTCTCAGGCTCAGGTTTTACTTCACGCAGCACCTCAGAATTGGATCGTGTAGAGCTGAAGTCAACAAATTTTGCCACCAGCAGGGTAAAACTTCCAACAAGCACAACAAATATGATAGTGAGTAAGGTAGCTTTATTAATGGCAAAGGAAGGTGTTTTTAAGGAAGGCAGTTTTGCAGCCTTACTCAGCGGTTTGGTCTTTTCCAAATACTCACTCCATACATCCTCTGAGTACTGTAGGGTGTTCTCCTTGAGCAAGATCCTGATCCTGCGCTCATCCAATTCGTAATTAAAGTGCCTGATAATGTTTCAATGCTTTAATTTTCTTTTCAATATTTTTCTGAAGGTTGAACCTTGCTTTTTCCAGATTGCTTTTTACAGTTTGTTCGCTGGCTTCAAGCATTTCACTGATCAATGGCAGATCGTAGCCATCAATCACAAACAAATTGAACACCAGTCGTTGAGAGGGCACAAGTTCTTGTAAAGATCTTAAAAATATAGAGGAATCAATGGAACTGAAATCTATGATCTCGTTA
>DAISHL010000204.1:0-4554 GCA_036822555.1 Bacteroidota bacterium
ATACGGACGTTTAGGCAGTAAAATAACAGTAGTAGAGTTCATGGACAGGATCATTCCGGGCATGGACGGCGCACTGAGCAAAGAATTACAACGTGTTCTTAAGAAGAACCTAGGTTTCGAGTTCCTATTCAAACATAAAGTTACCGGTGTAAAATCCACTGCCAAGGAAGTAACTGTAACTGCCTTGAATGCAAAGGATGAACCTATCGAGATCAAGGGCGACTACTGCTTAATGTCAGTGGGCCGCAAACCATATACCGAAGGACTAGGCCTTGAGAATGTGGGTATTAAGCTTGATAACAGAGGAAGAATTGAAACAGATGATCATTTGAGAACCAACGTGGAAGGTATTTATGCGATCGGCGATGTTGTAAAAGGCGCTATGCTGGCTCACAAAGCTGAAGAGGAAGGCACCTTTGTTGCTGAAGTGATTGCTGGACAAAAACCACACATCAATTACAATTTGATCCCTGGGGTGGTATATACATGGCCTGAAGTTGCTGCTGTTGGGTATACCGAAGAGCAATTGAAAGAACAAGGAAAAAAATACAAGGTTGGTAATTTCCCATTCAAAGCAAGCGGAAGAGCACGTGCAAGCATGGATACCGATGGATTTGTGAAGGTATTGGCCGATGAGGCCACAGATGAGATCCTGGGAGTGCACATGATAGGACCACGTACTGCTGACATGATCGCAGAAGCTGTGGTAGCCATGGAATACAAGGCAAGTGCTGAGGACATTTCACGCATGAGTCATGCCCACCCTACCTTTACAGAAAGTTTGAAAGAAGCTTGCTTGGACGCTACCGCAAAACGCGCCATTCATATTTAATATTGATCCGTAACCCGAACATCAATTTGTTTGGGTTACGGTTATTACAAACACTAAGTGAATTTTAATACCATGAGCACACCAAAAGTCGGGATCATAATGGGAAGCAACAGCGATCTGCCAACCATGCAGGCTGCGGCAGATGTACTAAAGGAACTTGGGATCTCTTATGAGATAGACATTGTTTCGGCACATCGCACACCTGAAAAAATGTTTGACTATGCAAAGAATGCTCATGTGAGAGGTTTACAGGTGATCATTGCCGGAGCCGGTGGGGCCGCCCATTTACCGGGCATGGTAGCTTCATTAACTCCTTTGCCTGTGATTGGAGTACCGGTTAAAAGCAGCAACAGCATTGATGGCTGGGATAGTTTACTGAGCATTGTTCAAATGCCAAACGGAGTACCTGTAGCCACTGTGGCAGTAAATGCATCGCAAAATGCCGGTATATTAGCCGCGCAGATCATTTCATGCCAAAGTAAAGATGCTCTTCAAAAACTTGTTGAGTTTAAAGAAGCCCTCAAACAAAAGGTGATCAAGGCTTCTGATGAATTAAAAAAATAAGCCATAAAAAAACTGGCCATCATATTTGTGAAGTTTTACCAGGCAGCGATCTCTCCTTTACTTCCAAATGCCTGCCGATACACACCAACCTGCAGCCAGTACGCCATTGATGCGATCAATAAATACGGAGCCTTCAAAGGATCCTGGATGGGTTTTAAACGGATATTAAGATGTCATCCCTGGGGCGGACACGGGTATGACCCGGTTCCTTAACTATTCTTTGATCAATCGCTCCACACGATCACTGTCGCCATTCTTCACGCGAACAAAGTAAACGCCCGGTGCTTTACCTGTCATGTCCAATGAATAGGATAATTCCTCTACTTTTTCTGAACTTAATTTCTTACCCATCACATCAAACAACTCGATAGTTGTTTCCTTCATGGAGAGTCCGCTGAACTCTATCTTTACTTTATTCTTTACCGGATTTGGGAACAATTTGAATTGCATCTGTGACACCTCATGATTGATCAGGCCCACAGGAAGAGCACACATGTCAGGTACTCCCCATCCTCTTGAATTGTTTGGTGTATTGCCATGTGTGGCACGTCTGCGCAATGTATCTAACACTTTATAACTGCTGAATGTATTGTGTTTTTGCCAGAAACAAGCAACCGCACCAGCCAGAATTGGACATGAAAAGGAGGTGCCATTTGCCGGTGTAAAGCCACCGAATTGACTGGCCACACACGCATTTCCTCCTCTGGCAACAAGATCAGGCTTTATACGTCCATCTGAAGTAGGTCCTTTTGAACTAAAGGATGTTACATTATATAAGCTATCAATAGCTCCAACGGTACAAATACTGTCTGCATCTGCAGGAACACCAATGTATTGCCAGGCCGAACTTCCATCATTACCTGCTGAATTTAGCACGAACATACCTTTGCGAACTGCCATGGTTGCAGCAATACTCATTGGGTATGTTTTACCGTTCAATCCGCTATAGGTATGATTGTATGCTACGTTATCAAATGTTGTATACCCTAAGGACGTTGATAGTACGTCTGCACCAACACTGTCTGCGAATTCTGCGCCTCTGATCCAGTTATACTCTTCAGATGGCGTTTCTGAGCCTACATCCTCAGTGCGCAACAACCAATAATCTGCCTGTGGCGCAGAACCCACCATTACACTTGGAACTACAGCAGCCATACATGAAAGTGCACTCATACCATGGGCGTCATCTTCATACACACTTGTTCCGCCGGCCACAAAATCACGAGTACCTAAAATTCCATTTCTTGTTCTTAAACTGTCAAATGCCGCCAAAGTATTCACATTCCTGAAACCAGCATCTAAAACGGCGATGGTCATACCTTGCCCTTTATACCCATGGTAATGGATACAATCTACACGTAATTGGAAATTTTGCCAATAGGCCGCGCCATAATAGTTAGGTGCAGCGGTGGTTCTGAACTCCTCTTGTGCAAATGGTTTGTCCTCAATCTTACCAAGTATGACCTTGAATTTATTCGTTGGGGCAGTGCTCTGAACGAATGAAAATGTATTGATAGCAGCCGTAGCAGTATTGATCGCTGAAGAAACGGTACTTGTTATTTGCACAGCAACAGCATTCAACCATTTAGAAGCATACAACACCCTTACATTGGTAACATTATCGATCTGGCTTATATAAGAAGGTGTTACAGGCAGATCTGTCTGATCAATGGCAATACCCTGATTGGCTCTGCGCTGCACAGCTTTTTGCGTAAGAAATGCTGTTGGCGTGGAAATGGAATACGGGGTTCCATTCTTATCCTTTAACTTGATCCAAAATTTTGTGGTAATCTGGCCGTACCCCAATGACCCCAGGAATATTGCTGTTGCCAATAGTAAACTAATTCTTTTATTCATAACCATATCTATATAAAACCTGTTTGTAAATAACACCATTTTCAATTCTTTGTTCAATAGGTACACCTGGTTGCACATTATTTGATGTGATATCCATTATCTCACGGTAAACCAGACCAATGCCTTTAGCGTATTTTTCAGCATAAAATTGCTTATTGATAAGGGTAGCATAATCCCTTTGTATGACCTGTAAGACCTTCTCAAGTGGGACACCTCCGACATTCTCCTTGACATCCACATACTTGTAATTGTATAACCATTCCCCCAATGTGTTTAGGGCATTGCCGTTCCAAGATGCATTCTTTTGAACCGGGAAGATCAATTTGGTATACCTTATATTGTTTTCCACTACTTGTATCTTCTTCTCATCGGCATTGGCCATCCACACTTCCTTTATGGTGTATGGAATGCTATCATATGGCTTTTGGGCATTGTATCTTTTCACAAATCTTTCAATCCTTATCGCATCCTTACCCTCATTATCCTTAAACAAAGCTGTGAATTTTTCCTTTATCCTGTATTTGTAGGTAACAACAGTTTGGGTAAGGTTATTGTAAATGGTGCTGTCAACATCGTACTCTACAAATTTCCCTATTTGAGTAGGATAATAATCTGTACCCAATGACACGCTTTCTAGCATTTTCTTTTTAGTACAAAATGAAAATGAGCATGATAAAACAAATATGACCGCAAACCTTTTGATGTAATAAAGTTACAAAAAAAGCCACTAAAATTAAAGTTTTGTAATGCATCAAACAATTAGTAAATTCGGGGTATTGATAGCCATGAACCAGGAAACAAAGGACGCCGTAAATAGTATTTTGACCGAATATCTTGAGAAACACAAGCACCGCAAAACATCTGAGAGATATGCGATCCTGAATGAGATCTATTCACACGACGGGCACTTTGATATTGAACATCTGTACCTATTGATGAAGAATAAAAAGTACAGGGTGAGCAGAGCTACGCTTTATAACAATATCGAGATTTTAATAGAAGCCGGACTTGTGATTAAGCATCAATTTGGGAAGAACATGGCTCAATTTGAAAAAGCTTACAAATACAAGCAACACGACCATCTGATATGTACCGATTGTGAAAGAGTGTTTGAATTCTGTGATCCACGCATCATGCAGATCCAAAAAATGACGGAAGATCTATTGAATTTCAACATCATTCATCATTCATTGAACTTTTTTGCCAAATGCAAGAACTTAAAAGAAAAGGGACATTGTGAACATTTTAAAATTTGAATGTCCGATTATATACCTAAAATGATTAAATTCGCACTATGACAT
>DAISHL010000205.1:0-4551 GCA_036822555.1 Bacteroidota bacterium
CCTAGGCCATCTGACGGATCTCTGTTTTTTTGAAACCTCCCAACGGGAACATGGTCCTGTAGAGACACTCCTGATCAAGTTTTTTTTTTTTATAGGTTTGATCTTTGGTGTGATCTACACCTTTATAAATGAGTGTTCGGCCATTCTCTTTTCTTAAGCGTGCATAATGTCCTGTGGCAATGAACTCGCAATCCAACATATCGGCGCGCTTCAACAATGCATCCCATTTGATATGGGTATTGCACAACACACAAGGATTTGGCGTTCTGCCGGCCAGATATTCTTCAACAAAATTATTGATGATGTGTTCTCCAAATTCACCGCGGATATCCAGGATGTAATGCGGAAATCCCATGTTTACAGCCATGGTACGGGCATCATTGATGCTATCCAAACTGCAACAGCCGGTTTCGCGTGTGCTTGATCCCGAACTTTCGTAATCCCACGTTTTCATGGTAATGCCTATCACCTCATAGCCTTGCTCATGCAACATCATGGCAGTAACACTACTGTCAATTCCACCACTCATGGCCACCAATACTTTTCCGTGCTTACTCATGAAAATTTATCCTTTACAAAGGTATGCAAAGGTAAAAAGAATACATGAAGATTGTTCTTCCTATTTTTTTGGCTTCGATGTGCCAGTTGTTGATTTTTGTGGCTGAGCCTTTGATGGAGTGGATTTATCCTCAACCTTGTTCTTTTTAAAATACTCTTCCGTTTCTTTCTTTGTGGCTAAATTCCCATCCTTCCAGAGTTCCTTTTCCTTGATCTTTCCATCCATCTGTTTATATAACCAAACCCCATCCTTTCCTCCATTCTTATAGATTCCGGTAGCGGCTATGGTACCGTTTGGGTAATAATACGAGATCTTTCCATCCAGTTTACCATTCAAATACTTGCCCTCAGCTTTCACCAATTTTCCATCAAAATATTGCTTGAAGGGACCTTCCAAAACATCATTCTTGTAATTCTTTTCTTCCGCTAAAGCTCCATCAGGCAAATACACCAAACTCTTTCCTTCCTTTTTCCCTGACTTATAAATATCCTTGCTGATCAAGGTTCCTCCATCATCATAGAACAACCAGGTGCTGTCTTTAAGCTCATTGATATATTTACCCTGTGCCATTAATTTTCCGGTTAATTGATGGTAAAGTTTAGCATAGGCAACTTTACCACCATCTTTATAGTAAGTTACAGCACGTTTTACTGTATCACCTGGATAATAGTGTTTAAAGGTACCAACAGGCTTATCATCTTTGAATTCACCTTCATAGATAAGATTCCCTTTATCGTCCTTCTTCTTCCAATAGCCTTGCTTTTTACCTGATGCGTCTGTTGTTTGAGCAAAAACCCCTGAAGCAATAAACACTAGTGTTAATAGAATGATCTTCTTCATAAGCATATAATACCTGCGTGAGGTAAAGTTACCTTATTTCAACAATTATTTTTCACATGTTAATGATTTTTAGCAAAATGCCTAAGAAAGCAAATACATGTTGTTGTTGGTCTTGATAACCCCTTCTTCAACCAATTCATTAAAAGCCATTACCCATGTATCATTGTTATATTTACTCATGGCATCCTTTAATTCCTCTAAACTCATGGTCTTTGACCTTAACACATCAATGATCCTCTTTTTCACAGAATCAAGATTCTTTGGTTTTTTATTGAGGCATACATCACAATATCCACAGTCAGATGAGTTGAACTCATTGAAATAATTCAACAGCTGCAATTGCCTGCACAGCTTATTATTATTGACATATTCAATTACCGAATTGATGCGGAAAAAATGACGTTGCTTTAAGAACTCATAATTCACAGGATTGAATTCAATATATTTTGCGTTGATCCTGTTTTGAGTGAACACCAATTTTGGCAGATCGTTCTGAGGTAAATAAGAGATCACTTCCAAGGCATGCAATTGCTGTAATTGCTTAACGATCTCATCTAATCCAAGTTTTGCCCTGTACACAAGATCCTTTTCACTAATGAACATGTAATTCTCAAATACTCCGCCATAACTTCGCAGCAATGCTTTGATCAATGGCTCGTATTTAGGGTTCTTGATCTGAAAATCATACAAGGTCTCTTTTCCTGCAAGCATCATGAGTTTTGATGGTTCAAAACCGGCATCTATCAACGAAAGGTAATTCTCTTTTTCAAGGAATTTAATACTATTGAATAAAGTGATGGGATGCAGATTATAACTCTTGGATACAAGTTCAAAATCAATATCAACACTCACTCCTTCACCTGCCCCAACAGCTATCTGGTAATAATTCCCGAGAGCCTGGTAATTCTGTCGTATCTGGTCCAGTGTAGGAAAAGCATATTCAAAGTTCTCCTTCAGTCTTGCTACATCTCTTTCATTATAAAAGACTGCCGCGTATGCAGTTTTGCCGTCGCGCCCCGCTCTGCCTGCCTCCTGAAAATAGGCTTCTAAACTTTCCGGAAGATCAAGATGTACAACAAACCTCACGTTTGGTTTATCAATGCCCATACCAAAGGCATTTGTTGCACAAATTACCTGCGTCTTATTATTTAGCCAATCTTGTTGAGCGGTCTGACGGTCCTCGTACTTCATACCAGCGTGGTAAGGTTTGGCAGAGATCTTCTGCAGGCTTAGCATTTTTGCCAACTCTTCGGTCTTGCGCCTGTTGCGCACGTAAACCACACCCGAACCTCCAACATTATGTATGAGTTTAAGCAAGCGTTCGAACTTCGCTTCTTCCTTTAGTACTACATACCTCAAATTTGAACGCAGAAATGACTGCCTGAAGATATTCCCAACACTAAATTCAAGCTTTTCCTGAATATCATTTACAACCTCTTTGGTTGCACTTGCTGTTACAGCAATAATGTTCACCTTGTCAAAATAGCCTCGTACTTCTGCTATTTTAAGGTAACTCGGCCTGAAGTCATATCCCCATTGTGAAATACAATGCGCTTCATCCACTGCAATGAGAGTAATAGGCAAATAACTTAGTTGTTTGCGAAAATCCTCATTCTGCAATCTTTCCGGGGAAATGTATAAGAACTGAACATGTCCCAAAGCCGCATTATTCAAAGAGATCTGAATTTGTTTGAAGTTCATGGCAGCCGTAATGGCCACGGCAGATATGCCGCGTTTTTTCAAATTGGCCACCTGATCATTCATTAACGCAACAAGTGGTGAAATAACCAATGTGGTTCCTCCAAGGGCCAGACCCGGAATTTGAAAGCAAATGGACTTTCCGCCTCCTGTTGGCATCAAAGCCAAGGTATCTTTTTCATTCAGCACAGAAAGAATAACATCTTCCTGCATTTGCCTGAATTCGTCGAACCCCCAGTACTTTTTTAGAATTGACCGAATATTTTCTTTTTTGCTTTCGATGCCTAAAAATAAAAAAACTCAGGGGATTCCTGAGTTTTTTATTTTGGATTATTCGCCATATACGGCTATATCGTCTATTTCCCAGGTGGATCCGGATGTGCCGGTGCCTGTGTATTTGAAAGCAATGCGTGTATTCGCTGATTTGTAAGGAGTCAGCGAAATCACTCCGCTATTTACCCAGTTCCAGCTTCCGCCAGACAAAGCAGGATTCAAGTTGGTCCATGTTGCTGATGTTGGATTTCCGGAAACATAATCTGTTGATACCAACACTTGTAATGCCGGGCCACTGTAATTGTAGGCTGATTGAAACGATAATCGCGGATTTGGAGAACCGGCGATATTAAGAGCCGGAGAGATCAACCATGTTTCACACGCGCTGTTGCTACCTGCTGAGTAGTTACTGATCTCGCCATACAATTGCCCATTATAGGAACCAGGTTTCCAGTTCACATTACCGGATACATTGTAATTTGTCCAGCCACCACTGCTAATGCTTTGATCATTGAAGGATTTAATAAGCAAAGGGCAGCCTCCGCTTGACAACTGCACTTCCTTATGATCACGAATGGTCAATTGCACATCTGAATTGAATTGACCTGCTATAGCCACAATTGAACCTTTTCCGCAAGGGATAAGATTTCTGGCAAAGTTCGCGTAGCCGGATGATCTTACAATAACCTGTTGTGAATTTGAATTCAACAAGGTTCTGTCCAAACTGTATTTTCCGTCGGCATCTGCAAAAGGCTGGCTTTTATCACCTCCTACAAATTCAACAGAATCAACTTTGATCAAACGTGACTGAAAAGGTGTATGTCCGTTATCATTCAGTAATATCAGCTGATTGAAGGTCACCTTCGTTGGTATTACGGTATTCCCTGAACTTAATTTAACGATCTTAGAGCGAAGATCCACTGATTCAAGCTGAACCACTCGTCCGTAATCATTAAGGACAATACCTCTCAAATTGATCCTGATCTTATCTCCAACATACAAGCCTCCGAAATCGCGCAGATTTACTTTTAAGCCACCGGTGGCATCTTCTACATACACACCTTTGTAAATATTACCGCTTGTTTCGTCGGCAGTTACAGTACAAATTAAATTAAAATCACTTGAAAAACGGAAAGGCTCTGATTTAGTTGGGGGTGTTTTGTAATATGCTGTATACTGAT
>DAISHL010000206.1:0-4535 GCA_036822555.1 Bacteroidota bacterium
CAATGTTGATAGGGCAGAATCAATCAACGCTGGGGTTACTGCCTATAGCTTCAGATTCAGGAACCATTACCAATACCTCTTATAGTGTAATAGCAAATACGTACACAGTGACAATCACTGGTAATTATCATATCGCTATCAAAGCTGTGGGCTCAAGTAATCCGTGGTATTTAAGTTGGGATGATCTTTCAGTTACTGCTCCTTGTAGCCTGAATACACCAAGCCTTGCAGTTAGTGGTGGTACGGCTTCTTATTGTGCTGGAACACAAGTGCAGCTGATCGCTAGCGGTGCAAATTCATATAATTGGAATTCCGGCAATTCCGTAAATTCCGCAACAAACGTAGTTTCAGCGATCCAAAATTTCAGCTATCTCGTTTCAGGATCAAATCTTGTGAACTGTAATGCAATTCTTTCCAAAACATTGGATGTGTTACCTTTACCGGTATTGGCGTTTACACCATCCTCACAAACTATCTGTGTTAATTCAAGTGCATCAGTTTCTGTTGGTGGAGGAAATACGTATACCTGGAATCCAAGTAATTTCAATGGAGCTACATTTACTCTCAATCCGCCGTCAACAAATATTTATACAGTTGTGTCTACAGGTACAAATCTATGTGTGAACAGCGGCACAGTATTAATTGCGGTAGATGCGTGTACAAGCATAAAAGATATTGATGATGAAACAGGATATAAGATATATCCAAATCCTTTTTCAGGTATATTGATCGTTGAAACTTCAACACTGGAAGTGAAGCAATGGACCATCACTGATCTAACAGGAAGGGCTATTCTTGCCGGAGAAACACAGGGAAATAAAGCAAGGTTGGATCTAAGTCAATTATTGAAAGGTATTTATCTGCTAGAAATTAGTTCAAAGGGAACTAAGCAAGTGAGTAAGATCGTGAAAGATTAATCCTTCACGATCTTAGCCTCAGCAACTTTATGTCCTTTGTTAAGGATAACTGCATGGTAAATTCCATTGGGTTCATTCCTGATATCCAGAACTGCAACTCCTGAACTTATGTTTATGGATTTTATAATTTGTCCTAAGGAATTGTATATGTTCACTTCACAGTTTTCGCATTCAATTGAACGGATATTGATCAAGCCACTGGAAGGGTTAGGGAAAATGTCAAAAGTTTGAGAAGTGATTTGCTCTCCAATTCCTGTACACCATGAAACAATAAGCTGAACGGTTGAGGTGTTGCTGCATCCATTGGCATCAGTGCCCGTTACGGTATAAACAGTTGTAACGGTTGGACTTACTGCAATACTTTGAGTGTTTGCCCCGGTGTTCCATGAGTATGATGTGGCACCACTGGCACTGAGCACTGCGGCTTCACCATCACAGATCAATGATGTAGAACCAATGCTAGACACAGAAGGCAAAGAATTAACGGCAATTGATATAGATTTTGTTTGAGAACAACTATTACTTGTGCCGGTTACGGAATAAACAGTTGTTGATACTGGAGCCACATGAATTGACGAGTTTGTTGAAGAGGTGTTCCATACATAACTAGTTGCTCCGCTTGCATTCAAAGTAGCTGATTGTCCTGCACAAATCGAAGTAGATGAGCCGATCACTCCTACTGTTGGCATTGGTGCAATTTGTAGTGTTTTTGTAATACCGCATGATACATTTGTTCCATTGGTAGCGCTTAAACTGATAGTATAAATTCCGGCGGACGCATAACTTGCCTGAAAATTTTGTAATGTAGAACTAGGCGGACTGGCACCATTCAATGTCCAGGTCCACGCAGCGGGTGAGCCTGTGGAGGCATCGTTGAAGTTGATAGGCTGTCCGGCACAAAATGGTGCCAATGCATTAAAATTAGAAACAATGAAAGGTACATTATTGGAGGTGATCTTAAGGTGGTATTGCCCTAAACTTCCATAATCAGAATAGTTTGCGGAACCACCTCCATCTACAACAAAATAGTAAGATCCAGGTGTTAAAGTTGTTCCGATCCTTGCATTCAATCGTGTTAAAGGCGTATCAATGGCTATTGAATTCGAAGTAATGGCATTGTACAGAGTTAAACGTACATCTAAGTTGGCTCCACTGTAGTTAACCGTATCCAGAGCCCATGGCTTCACGTCAAAGGTCATGTAACGCGAATTGCAAAGATCGAATTTATAAACATCTATATCTGTATTGGTGCTAATGATCCCTGTGTCTAGAACTGTTGCCGAATTCACGTTAAGCACTTTAGCGCCTGGCAAGGTATTACCAACATCATCATTTCTGTAGTTCAAGAACAGTGAACCAGTAATGGCATTTCCTCCATGGTCGAATTGAAGCGTTGTACACGTAGTTGAATTCGGTCCATTATGCCAGATGGTAAAATTCCTCGAATAGCCTACGCCCATGATAGGGGCCCATGAGGTAACACCAGAACCAATTCCATTGTGGTATTCCGCCGTTTTTGTACATGTGGTCGGGTTCCAGATGCTTTGATGTTTGAGGCTAAGCGTATGTCCACCTTCGTGTGAAGCCGCTTCAGCACAATTCTTTGCGCTGTAGCTCAGCATGTTCTCAAATACCCAACATGGTGTATCCGGGTTACCTCCCCATGAAAATGAATTCAGAAAGGCAACGCCTCCAACTGAGCTTGGATACCATGTGCTAGATGGTGTGATCACAATTCTCATCCTTAAAGTTGGAGTTGCAGCATTGAATTTGTTCACATCTGTTGTAACATTCACATCGAACGGACGGTAATCTTCTGATACGCGTTTCCATATATCGGTCATTACTGCAGGGCTAAGAGTGGATGGCAATGCATTGATGGTTGGTGTACTGTAGGTGGTGTTCCAGGCAGTTCCATATACGGCTTGTCCATCAAAGTCAAGGTAAAGCACTTTGTGAACTACAGCTGGATTACTGTTAAGAATTGGAATTTGCGCATGTACGATATTATGCGTGGCGCAAAGTATTATTAAGAATGCTAAAATTCGTTTCATGGGTAATTAATTATTCTGATAAAATATCGTCTTTTTCACATTTGGTCATAACGATCTTTTGTTCTTTAAAGATCCCTTTATAGAAAGCAGAATCATCTGTTGAGATGATGAAGATTTGTTTTGTGTCCTTTCCGTTAATTTGTATGATCAGGCTGGCATTGGCGAAATAAGCCAATTTCAACTTTAATTGTTTGTTGTCTCCTGCTCGTGAATTTATCTCAACAACAGAACCTTTCAGGTATTTATTGCGCATACTGATCTTGCTCCCTTGCGAGATCGTTAGGAGTTTATCAAATTGTGCGTTTGATATTTCAAAACTTGCCGGATATTTTTTAGATGGACTGGCTGTTTGGGCTTTACTTATAACAGATAACATCACAAACAAAATCAATGCGATGCGACTAAATACAACAGGTTTCATTTTCTCTTTGGTATAAATCAAATATACAATAAAGCGGTGCGCAAATCAAGTTCTGTATTTGAGGCTTGAAGGATAAAAGCAGTTACAAGGATTTAGAATACTGGTTTATTCACAAACACCTGTTGATACATCCTTTGTTTGAATCAAAATAGAGGAGGGTTTGCCAAGTAATTTTGTAATGTATTGAAAATGATAACCTTATTAAGGGTTACTTAAACTCATTTCGATTAACGGTAAAATTTATTCAATCATGAGAAAGTTATTCTTTATTGCCCTATTCAGCATCTTATCTCTGTCAACTGCCATGGCAGGGGAAATTGAATTGCCAGAAGCAGTGAAAAAGAATTTTGAAGTTCGGTTCCCAAATGCATCCAATATCCGATGGGATGGTGATTCTGATACACATTACGAAGTTGGATTTGTAATGGAAGGAAAAGAAAAGATCGCTGTTTTTTTGCCGGATGGTACATTCAAGGAAATTGAAACAGAGATCAAATCAAATGAGATACCGAAGCGTGTTCTCAAAGCAATTGACAAGAAATTCCCATTGTCAACCGTTACATTTGCTTTGAAGATACAAAGAAGTAATAATTCAACGGTATACGAATTAGAAGTGAATACCGGTCTTGAAGAAATTGATATTACCCTAGATCCAATGGGGTACGAGGTGGATTGATCTGTAATCAATTGCTCTTAGTTACATCTTGCTCTATAAAATCCAAAGTTCGCTGTACAGCTTATTTTCTCTTGCGTGCTTTAATCATGGGTTATGCTGAGAGAAATCATATTCTTCATTCTATTAATGGTTACTTTTGCAGTATGCAATGTTTCTCCTTACAATTCTTTCAAGTGTTTCGTTTCAGAGCACTTTTAATGACAGGATTTCTTATTATTGGATCAAGGACCTTTGCAGAGGATACTGTGAGAATCATACAAAAGGACAGGTTTAAGGTCACATCATATTTGGAAGCTTATTATTCATACGACTTTGGAAAACCTGAAACAAAGCAACGCCCATCTTTCTTTTACAATCATACACGGCACAACGAGCTTAATATGAATCTTGGGTTTGTGAAGGGGAGTTATTCTGGAAAAGCCACTAGAGCCAACCTGGCATTAATGGCCGGCACTTATGCCACAAAT
>DAISHL010000207.1:0-4529 GCA_036822555.1 Bacteroidota bacterium
GGATCAGATTGATGATATATATACTTCTTAACTTTTTTAAAAGTGTTCTCATTCACATTTATCAGAGAAATATCCTTTATAAAGATACACGGAAACAAGGCGATTAATCATGAAAAAACTCAATCTATCAAACAATTGAATGTTTGGAATTATCCTGAATAAACCTAGCAGTATGTTCCTTAACGGGTAGAAAAATAAAAGTATTCTCTTCTTAAAATTATCCGCATGAATCGCTAGTTTATCATGTCCCAATTCCACAGCTGTCTTTCTGGTTTGAGCTGCCCTGAGCTTTCTTTCAAGCCATGGAAAAAGATCCACTCTGTCACTTTCATTATGGTATACAATATTCATTGTGTCAACAAAAGTTTGTATGCCTTTCTGTTTGATCCGTGTGGCAAAATCATAATCCTCTGCACCTGCATGCGGAAAATGTTCATTATACCCATTAACACTTCTGAAATCTGAGAGCCTGATCATTAAAAAATAACTTGCCAAGAGTTCACATCTGAAAATCTCAGTATCATTCCAGGGCATCCCTTCATTCAAACCTATTAAGGAAGTATAACCAAAACGAAAAAGGTATCTTCCGAACTTGGTTCCTGAGATCGTTGAAGAAAGCTCTTGAGGATAGATCCAAATAGGATTGAGTGTTGAATTAGGGTTTGCTGCAATAAATGCGAACGCTTTTTCCAGGTTATGTTTGCTGATCACTATATCATCGTCCAGAAACACTAAAACGGAATGACTCGCTTTACTGACACCAAAATTTCGTGCGGAAGCCACACCACCTTTAGGGTTATCAAATACCTTTACCTGAGATGAAGTGAATGGAAGCCTGATCTTTGATTTTTTTGAGTCATTGATCACAATGATCTCAGAATTAGTTCCATCGATTGCCTTCAATGCTGCACTTATGGTAGCATCAAATACATTGCCACGGTCCTTGGTGGGTATGATTATGCTCACTTCCATATGCGTTTTGATCTATGCTGAATAAAATCAAACACCTTCCTTACACCAATAGGGGAATGAATATAAAGGAATCGTTTTACAGTTAAAACGCGTGATTCAACAGGTCTGTGAGAATTCACAGGAATATTATTTTCACGACAAAGTTCTAAAGCACCGCGCATCCATTTTCCTGCCGATAGTGCAGTGCAGTAGTAGGTGATTGGGCCATGAACCTCTTTGGTCTTAGGGTTGGCGATCAGGCACAAAAATGGTCGTGTCATCTCCTTGGTACGTTTGGATCCTTCTATTTCAAATTGCCATGGATCTTCCTCAGATCGCAGCAAGGAGGACAGGTCGTTCTTGTTCCAGAGTGCTGTTTGCATACACACCCTGTATTTTGCATTAGGAGAAATCTCTCCGTATTCAATCACATCCTTGTATTTTTTAAAAGGCCAAAGTTCATCATACATCTTTGGAAAACATCCTAGCCTGCAGAATGCTGCATTCTTGCGCTCAAACAGATCAACAACAGCATTAATTTCATTATTATCTACATGCTTGTAAATAAAATAATCTTCAAGGATGAGAATGATATTTTTCTCCCTGATCTGGTGAAGAATAACTGCTAGCTCGTCAGACCAGGTGGTGTGTTTATTAGAGAATACTTGAGTAACGCCACTACGATCATATTTAGAAGAGTTGGTTGCAAGATAAACCGGATATGGACAATCTGCCCAGTATTTATCGAAGAAGTCGAAAAAAACGGGCCATATATCAGAGTACTTATCACAGGACAGTACCAACACAGCTGTGCTATTTACCCTTGCTTCACTCATACAGTTTACAGAAAATATCGGCAGATACAAGCTCCCCTTTTAACAACAGGTCATTTAAATACACCATCATATCATCCTTACTGATCCAATTGGCAGATTGCCCAAGATTATTTTGAGGCATTAGAAATTTGTACATACCCAAACCGGAGACATACTCAATACATTTCTTTGCAAGTTCAACCGTTTCAGGTAAAGTCACTTCAAATGATATGAATGGTACAGGCTGCGTCAATCCTTTGAGCACATCCAATTCAAATCCTTCAACATCTATCTTGATATAATCCGGTTTGTGAAACCTTAGAATTGCGTTATCCAAAGTCTCAACTTGTATAGTTTCTTTAATGGACCACTCTTCGCCTTCAAATCTGTTTGTTCCCTTTACTTTATTGATCCAATTCACATTCATGGATGCAATTGTATGTGACTTTGGCTTATAAATTTGGGCTTCCCCTACTTCTGAACCACATGCGAAAGGAAACAATGTAAAGCCATGCTCACCAGGGAATCGTTTCTTTAAGATCTTTTGACAATGAGTTTGCGGCTCAAATGCAATCACATTGGCGCCACTCTCAAGAAACACCTTTGAATAACTGCCAACATTGGCGCCAACATCAAATATCTTGGCACCAGGCTTGATAAAACCTCTATAGTAGTGTCTAATATATGGGAGTGTTTTCGTTTCATTGCGCTTAATTTGATAATACTCAAAAATATGACTAAGCCCAAACGCTCTGAATATCGACTCGATTATTTTCTTTATTATTTTCACCTTAACAACTACAAACTATGTATTTCTTTGCACATAATAAGTTTAACCTTGTAAACTTATTCGAGATAAAATCATCTACAAACTACTCAAAATTCAATCTCTTTAAAATAATTCTGATTTGAAATTCCCGTGGGCCTATAATTTAAAGCAAGAAATGTTTTAAAATTAACAGGGATCATTGATTTCAATAATTTTATGAATGAAAATTTTGTGTTAATTTGAATCGGAACATTCGCCTGACCTTTCCATGAATTATTCACATAATCACTTTGTAAGGGAACTTCTGCAAAGACATCTCTTATCTCAATCTTCTGAGCCACCACAAACAAATAACTTGGAGTTGAATTTACAATGCTTACCCTATCTCCTGCATCCAGCGGATCAATTACCTCATACAATTTAGAACTCTTCCCTTCAGTAAAAAAATAAAGTTTAGTCATTTTAAAGCCATTCTTTTTTTCCATTATTCTATAGTATAATTCAGGGCTAAACTGATAGAACCCATGTCCGAAAAAATTATTTGCAGGTGTAATACCTATGAAGAATCCTCCTGGCTTTACCATTTGCATGCAATTTTTAATAGCTTGAGGAAAGTTAAAGACATGCTCTAAACTACCGCCGTCTATAACAACTGAGAATCGATTCATCAAATTTTTTTCTACTTGCACATTCATATCATGAATGATTGTTGCTTTCTCATATGTTGAAACATCTACAGAATCTACATTTTTTGCCCCAAAAATATTTAATAATCGTTCGGCAAAACCATCATCTTTATATAGATCGGCTACCTCAATCCCTCTATAACCAGCATTAATAAGCACTCTATTGAGTTCATCTTGTTTAATATGTAATCCTTGACGACCTATTGTAACAGTATCAGAGAAATCTACACCCAATTCCTTCTTAGCCTTTATTAGCAATTTGATGCTATTTATTTCGAAACCCATTTTACCCGAAAATTAATTTAATTGGCAACAACAATGTTTTCAACCCTTTTAACCTATGTACATAGATAATACTTTTATACAAACTTCTATTTAATGTTGTCTCCTCGGGAAAAGTATAGGTAACATTTTTTGTTCTAAACTGTGAGGGATCCGGGAATAGGGTTATTCCATGTTTGTGTGCAATCAATGAGGTTATGGATTGATCATGTCTATTCTCAATAAAATCTGCTAAATTTTCTTTTCCTAAAATATTTGGTTCATCATTTATTAAATTCTCTTCGCATGAGTACTTTAAGACCTCATTAATAAATTCCATAGCATAATTACACTTTCTAAATACCTGAAACTGGGCGCCTATTTGCGGTGACTCGTAGTACATTTCATTAGTTATTCCTAATCTTACAAAACAATCCATTTTTGTCCAATTCTTGTTCTTGTGATCATTATAAAATAACAACACTCCGTTTGTACTATTCAATAGAATATTAATAAGCGGCTTAATGCTCCGCCTGAATATTATTGCAGAATCACAATAAACAACAACATCACCTTCTTTTACCTCATTCATTAACTCACTCACAAAATAGTACTTCCATAACCACAAACCACCTCCCCTTTTCACGTCAAGGATGTTTCTGTTCTTTACATAGAATTGTGTTTTAATTAGATCTTTTCGTGATCTCATAACCACATGATCACACCCAAAGAGTCTAGCAGTAAGATACAGCAAAAACTTGCTCATCCAATACTCCGAGGTGCCATATGTTACAAGATAGATTTTCATTTGAAATCTACTTCCTTCTTAGTTTTACCAAAATTGTATCTCCGACTTTTTGAGCCCCTATTTTATCCCGCAATGCTATTTTTACAAATGATTTTGCGAAAAGAATAGGGTTTTTCAATATATCCATTCCAAGTTTATCCCTCTTATTCTTTCCATGCAGAGCAAATGCAAAGCAAGTAGCTACCATACATAAAAAACTCAATTGATCAACATTTACAAATGCTGCTTCTAAACCTAAT
>DAISHL010000208.1:0-4518 GCA_036822555.1 Bacteroidota bacterium
GGTGCTACAAATACATTCACGGGAATATTGAGGTAACCTGATCGAAATGTTTTTCCAATTGCAATCACGAGTCCGGTTGATATGGCAATATCTCCTCTGCTGTCTAGTATTGATTCAATGATATATGGGTTCGCCATCTGAGTACCGCCGGTGTCTCTCACATTCCATTCTTTTGTACGATACCATTCTCCCTTTCCATTACCCATAAGATTCTCTGTGTCATAAAAGCCTTCTGCTTTTTTAACAAGTCTGAAATTCGGGCCAAATCCAAATTCCCAGGCACCTTTTCCAAATCTGAAGCCAAGCATCGGAGAATAGGAAGGGATGAATCTTCCGCTTTCCAAGCCACTTACCATAAAGAAATTTTCCACTAAGGCCTGAAAGCTTCCAGCGCTTATGAATCTAAACTCTTGTTTCCACCCAAATTTATACGTTACAGGGAACATTCCGAATTCACCTTTAGCTTTGTTGGTTCCAGTTAAAACTTCATATGCTTTACCCACCGTGGTAGCAAAGCCCATGCGGGGCCCATTAAGGCGTAAAGTGTTTTTAGGACTCTCGACTGGAATGTCGTAATCGATCAATAATTTTACCATTTCAGGATCTGGTTCAATACCTGCTAATTTTTTTACGGAAATAGCAACCATCTTCTGAATTTCAGGTAAATTGAGATATTCCGTAGATTCAATTTTTTCTACTTTGCCTGACTCAACATCGATAAGTCGGAGCGATATAACGATCTTTTCGCCAAATCTTTCAACACTACCGCTTACCATTTTTTCAACCTTAAGAAGTTTTCCTGTTTCAACCAAACATGTTTTTGAGTAGCAATTGAAAAGATCTATCTTGTTGTTCGTGGTTATTTCCTTAACCTCGTATTTGTCAAGCACGCTGTAAACCCCTGTTTTTTCAAGTTCCAAGCGAACTAAGTAGCCCATTTCCTCGGCGTTATTCAGCATGCCCTTGCTGTCAACATTTAATACAGCAACACTCGGTTTGTTTTGAGCGAACACGCCCAATGCTAAAAAGATAGCTGCGATGGTAGATTTTGTTTTCATGGTGTTTGATTTTTAGTTTATTATTTGTTGTTTGAATAATCTATAGTGTAATTGAGTTTGTATTGTTTAATAACAGCTGAACCTGTATTCACATTGTATATTGGTCCATCGGGAACATCTACCCTTTTATATCTTAAATTTCTCCCCTCAAGGCTTTGAATGTGGATCAGGATTATCTTGCCATTGTTGAGTATCAATGTGTCTGCCGGCTTTGTTGTGTGGTTTATTGTGGTGGTGTTAGCCAAGCTGGAAGTATTTATTGAGGGTGATAAGATTGGAGCATCCGATTTCTGTTGCGGCAGAGTATGCTTAGGGAATTTCGAATAGTCCTTTAATGGATCGATCTGATTGGCGATCTTTAGTGATGGTTTGTTGTCTTTGTCAAATTCCATCACTTGATAATAGTGTTTGCCGGGCACGATCATTTTAATTTCACTTATGTAAACATCGTGCAACACTCCTTGTCCCTTGTATTCAATTTTGCTGGAATTGCAATCTAGATTGCGCAAGCTTACATCTTTGATCTGTGAGCCATTGTTAAGCTTTATGGTAACTGTGGTAATTTCCGATAATAGGCTATAGGTATTTGGTTGATCTTTCCACCAAATAGTATCATTGGTTTGATTTTGGCCAATTAGCCATTGTATACCAAAAAGCATTACAATTATTGAGAGTTTTATTTGGCTTGATTTCATGATCCAAAATTAGACAGGGCCATATCGCATAAGAAATTGCTTTGCGCATTGTATTAATGGAAATCCGCGGAATTTACCCTAAACAAGAAGTTAGACGCTGATTAGCTTTTAGTTTTTGCGATAAATGCAACTTAAGTGATGGTATTTAGGAGTTTTTACAAAAAATCATATATTTAAAGTGGAAAAAGAGCATGAAATAGTATGAAGAAACATAAGAAGGATCTGCCAATACAGGCGGTTTTTATGCAAAAACTAAAGGAGATATTGCCACCACATGTTGGTTTGGCTGAGGAAATATCTGATGTATTAGGGATAGGCATCGATAGTGCATACCGACGCATACGCTGTGAGACCGAATTAACCCTTGATGAAGTTTTTAAGCTGACCAAGAGATACGCCTTGTCTACAGATGCGATCTTCTCAAACATGAGTGATACGGTTACATTCACGTACACCAAGCTTACTGATGATGCAGATAACTTTGAGAAGTATTTAAGCAGGATCTATCATCATTTGAAAAATATCAATACGTTCAAAGAAAAGAAACTATTTTATGTGGCGGAGGAGATACCAATTTTTTATTCATTTTTCGGAAAGAAATTGATCGAATTCAAACTCTTTTATTGGCAAAGAAGTGTTTTAAATGTTCCTTTTTACCAAGGCAAGAAATTTGAGTTTGGTTTGGTTCCTGAAAAGATCGTTAAGCTTGCTTCAGAATGTTACGAGGAATACAAACGTGTGCCATCGCTGGAGATCTGGACGGAAGAGACTATTTTTACTGCTACTAGACAAATTGATTTCTATTTACAGAGTGGTGTGTTCACTTCAAAATCTCAGGCACTTGAAGTAATGGAAGATGTCAAGGCAATGGTTGATCACCTCGAACAATGCGCAGAAAGAGGAAATAAAAAGATCAGTGACACTGAAGAGAATTTTCAGCTCTATTGCAGCGATGTTGTTTTAGGTACCAATTGTATCTATGTGAAAAGTGGTGACGCAAATTATGCATACATCTCATTTAATACATTTAATTCCTTGACCACAAACAATTCTGAATTCTGTGACGAAACTGAGCATTGGATAAAGAATCTGGTAAAGAAAAGCACGCTGATCAGTGGTGTTGCAGAAAAACAACGTTATCAGTTCTTTAGTAAACTCCGCAGAAACCTTGACGAGTCTATTAAAAGAATTAACAGTTATTAATCGCGCGATACAATTGCAATAGCTAAATTTGTCACATGGATATGAAACGAACATTAAGAGCTTTACTCTCCATGAAATACGTGATGATCTTTTGGATATGTTCTCTGTCGTTTTTATCCTATTCACAAACGCATGAGCCTGCGCATATCTATCTTTACCGAACAAGTAAAATGGTATGTAATGCTTACGAATTCGATGTGCAATTCAAAGGCAGAGATATATACAGCATGCGAAAGAATACTGCAATTGAATATAGCATTGAAAGCACAGGTAAATTAAAAGTTGAAATAAAAAATTGGGCTCCGAGTTGGTATGCATTAACATGGCTGAAGATAGAGCAGGGCAAGAAATACTACATTAAGATCGATTGTTCAGTTACGGGTTTGCAACTTACGGTAAATGGTCCGGATGCGGAGATGGAATGGATCACATCTTCAAAAGGGAATTTGGTGACCTTAATGGAAGATCCTAATGATCCATTGATCGAACCGGAAAGGACTGAGCCAAAGCAAGAAGCTGTAAAAGTTAGAACTGACACAGTGAAGCAGATCATTTATGTTACACCAAAGGAATCTGATGTATCAACTAAGAAGTATGTTTATCAACCCTCTGCAGATGTTGATTTCAAAATTCCTTCAAGTGGAATTACGAATGATCTTACATTTGCCTTGATCATAGGGAATGAGGATTACTCTTCGTTTCAGAATGAACTTAAAAAAGAGACGAATGTAGATTATGCCAGGAATGATACCAGTACCTTTAAGGAATATTTGATCAAAACCATTGGTGTTCCGGAGAAGAATATCACTTTGTTGTATGATGCAACTTACGGGCAGATCTCACAGGCTTTGTCAAAGCTCAATCTCATTGCCAAGAACACCAACGGAAAAGCAAAACTTGTGTTTTATTATGCAGGTCATGGTATGCCTGATGAAGTAACAAAAGAAGCATACTTGATGCCAGTTGATGTAAGCGCAACCAATGTAACGGGAGGAATAAAATTAAAGATGTATATGGCAAGTTAACCGAACAGCAAACAGAGCAGGTTACTGTGATCATTGATGCGTGCTTCACCGGCGGGGCCAGAAATCAAGGACTCATTGCGGCAAGGGGCGTAAGTATTAAACCTAAGGAAGAATTTTTGAAAGGAAAGATTGTTGTGTTCAATTCCAGTTCAGGCACGCAATCTTCACTCCCATACCATGATAAAAAGCATGGTTTATTCACGTATTATCTATTGAAGAAACTTAAGGAGACCAAAGGAAATATTACGCTTAAGGATATGTCTGTTTATTTGAACGAGAAGGTAGGTCTGGAGGCCATCCTGATTAACAATAAGGAGCAAAATCCAGAGACAAATGTGAGTCCTGACGTATCAGACAAGTGGGAGAGCTGGAAGTTCAATTAAGATAGGTGGCATGGTGAGTTTAATTGCAGTTGCAAGGATCATACATATTATTGCAGGCACAGTGTCATTACTCTGTGGATTAGGCGCCATAGTATTTAGAAAAAAGATCATAATTCACAGACCTTTTGGCCAGGTGTATTTCTGGAGCATGACC
>DAISHL010000209.1:0-1802 GCA_036822555.1 Bacteroidota bacterium
TTCTTAGCATTTATTTGTAATCAACACGCTATTGATCATATTAAGGCCGCAGGTCCTGTAACCACACCTGGATATGAATCAAAACCTTCTCCATTGAAGAGTGATCCAAATATTGAATTTAATTTTGATATTATCGGCCACTATACACACGCAGAACTAACTGGTGAATATAGAAGACTACGACTTCTTCGTGGTGATATGGATAAGCTAACGTATCGTCACAGATCGCCTAATGATCCTTTGAACGATAAAATATCTAGAATTGCCACAGAAATTGGTAAAAGACAAGAGCTGGTACAGTTTGATAAAAATCCGTATATGGATGGAGAAATTGCACGTCAAGTACGTTCTGGTGTAGATATACCATCCGTTGGTAATCCAAAAGCACCACCTTTACCAAAAGGAATGACATCGGCAACATCACCATATAGTGTTAGAATTAATTTAAAGAATATTCCAACAAGACCATCAGAACCAACTGAACAACAAAAACGACCAGCTAAAGATCAGTCGACTCTACCAAATATTCCTTTTGGATCAAGTGATTTAGTGCGTCAAGATCGCTCAAGTTGGTTAACATCTAAAGAGACTGATTTTTCTGGATTCGGAACTAAAGATAATCTTCCAGCTGTTTCTGAGCCAGTAAAAAGAATTACTCCCTCAGATAATGACATCATTCCTCCAGTTAAAAAATATACTACAGACGATTTTAGAGATGAAGATCCTTTCTCTGATTTTGAAAAAATGACACCAGAACGCAGAAGATTACTGCGAACAGGATCGATTTCTCCTAGCAATTTTGGTGATGACGTCAAGCTTAAGATTAGTAAAATTGTTCACACTGCCAAAGAGCGTTTAAGTGGTTTTGATTTTGATGATGATCCTGGTTATAAAAAACAAGATCTAAATTTCAATCCTGACACTAAGCATGTGGATATGGATTATGATTTCTCTGGTGTTGTATCACACGGCGCTATTAAAGGATCCCCTTCTGTATATCTTAATGCTGCAGTCAAGGGATCTAGAGCGGCTGGATCTGGAGCGTTGTCTTTATTAGAACCTCCATCAAGAGCTCCAACACCACGAGTAACATTGAATAGCTCACCACAATCTATTTCAGATCATGTACATGATATGTGGACACGTGTTCATCAATTAGCAAGTAATAATGATTACAATGACCGTACTATTGCAGCTCTTCATTATTTAAAGACTATGCATGGTCATTTTGATGGTAACGATTATCATTATGATCCTTTACCTAGTGTAGGTCCATCAAAAGAAAACAATGAAAGAAACAAAACAAAACATGCTGTTCTTTCAGGTATTAAACATAGTGTAGCCACCATACTCTCGCCACTACATGATCCTACTAATAGTCCTGTGGTTCATTCATTAGCTGCTGAATATAGAAAACAAGCTAAAGAACATGATGAACACACAGATATTACTCCATTTAATATTTCATTGCCTAAAAACTTATCTCGTTTAGGTATCGTTGGGGAAAGTTTGTGGGATCAAGATTTATTTGGTGTAAAGGAAAGGGATCCTTTCCATGAAGCAGTTTATGAAGGTAAAGATGGTGGATTAGCTATTCCAAAAACAATGAAGGAAGCTTATACAACCGCTTCTGGTCGCAAAAGGCAAGCTAAACACAATCCTCCATCTTTGGATAGATTGCGTGATATGATTCCAAAAGGCGACAGAACTCTGCAAGCTCTTCATAAACTAGGAATTTATGTGGATCAAAAGAAGAAAAAAAACTAAGAGTAGAGAAGTTCCAAATTATAAAAAACACTAAT
>DAISHL010000209.1:1812-4518 GCA_036822555.1 Bacteroidota bacterium
AAAGAAGAAAAAAAACTCAGATGAAAATTTATCTTCTGAATACACAAAAAGAGCATCTGTAGCTGTCCGTGATGCCATAGTTGATAGATTGCGATATTTGTCAGATCATGATGCCTACTTAACATCAGTGCAAAATAATCCTGATAATTTCGATGAAATTGCTGATATAAAGCCAGCTGCTATTAATACAGACGGTGATGTTGCTAAGTTGGCAGATGCTATTCACACACATCTTTCTCCGTGGGACGATAACCTCCACCATCAAATGAAGATTTGGCATCAATCACACAATAACATGGCTGATGCTATAAAACTGGCAGCTCATAATGTTGTAGATTATACTGTTCCTGTTGTTAAAAAGGCAGTAGGATCTCTGGCTAAAGGTGCAGTAGATACAGTGACTGACCTTACAAAAGGAATTGGTGAAATTGCTTTTTGTATTCGTCCAGATGAAGACCCACACCAACCAGTGTCACCAATTGGAAAATTGGCAACAAGAGCAGGACTAGCTACATTTAACCCAGGTGATAATGAATATAATCCTTCATCACCAGCAGCATCTGCAGCATTACAGATAGCTTCATTAGGCACTTGGGGTCCATTAAAAAGGCTAGCTTTTGGTGTTAGACCTGATGAAGATCCTTATGAACATGATGCTTCATATATCCAGAGTTTGAGAAAACGAGGCTTAGCTCCTGATTCGGTTGAAAGAAGAATGCTACCAAAAAGACTAAAATTCAAGTTGACCCTAACCATCTCCTTGTAGTATAGGATGTGGTTAGGTTACTGGAGTAATAGTAAATGAAATTGTCGAACCTGACTAAGTATTCATATAAGAAATTTCCATTATATGCTAAAAATGTAACCACTGCTGTGCAGGAAGATGGTTCACGTATTGTCAAAGAAACATTACAATATCGTATTCCAGATATTTCTGAGCTAATGATGGAAAGGATTAATGAAGCTTGGCGCTTCTATACGAAGAAATTTATCCAATCACCCAAAATAACTGGATCGGCACAGAAACTATCATCAACTGGCGATATCCAAATTTCTGGCGAACTAAAAGTGCTTCTTGATATGAAGGAAGCAATGGAAGATAGTAAGGCATCGATGTCGATAAACGACATGATTATTCATATGCGCAAGATGTATGCTATGCTTCAACTGATGGGATACAAACGTCCTCCACATCCATCAGATGAATACGGTCATATCGATATGACTGAACAAGCAAAAAGAATTCTTGAGCAATACAAGATTCTTTAACATTCATTATTAATAAATAGTGAACCATAGCGACATCTCCGTACTAAGCTATGTGAAACCGCAACCAAAAGCTTAGTATATTGGAGTGAAATATGGAAAACAGAGAGCCCTACTGGGGAATGGAAGCTATTTGTGACATCCGTGGATGTGACATCGAAAAGGTTAAAGACCCACAAATTGTTGCTGATTTTGCAAGAGAACTTGTAGTTCGTCTTGATATGGAAGCTTATGGTGACCCACAAGTTATTCGTTTCGGTGTGGGCGATAAGCAAGGTCTAACTCTTGTGCAACTTATCACAACATCTAACATTGTTGCACATTTTAACGATGTAGATGGATCTTGCTATCTTAATGTTTTCTCTTGTAAACACTTTACCGCAGATGTGGTAGAGAAGTGTATCCGTGACTTTTTTGAACCTGAACACATTAAAACTGCATTCTTAATTCGAAATGCACATTAAACTAAATAGTTAATCGATAAGATTAGCTATAGGAAGTGGTGCATGCTGGGTTCTGTTAATAAAAGAAATATTCGTCACGCTATTTTAAAAGCAGCATGCACCACAATTCCAAAAACAATATTACGTCTTGAAGAAGGGGACGTTGTACCGTTCCCTAAACGTAACTTGCCTCATGTACGAGAGATAAACTTATCTGATCAACCAGCGGAAGTTGTTCCCCTTAGCAAACAACATAGAGCAAATGCTCGTTTTCAGATGATAAGAGATGCAGCGGGTGCATTTAAAGAGTTACATAAGGCTTTAAACTATGATCATAAACACATTCTAAATGATCATCTTAGTGATTTTCAGCGTGCAAACGAAGATCAAGATTTGAATCTTTCTCCGATTTCATCATTAGCACGTACACACTCTTATATCCATCACAACCCCCCTCAATATAGTACGCCTGCTATTCATACGGCTATGGGTGCAGCTCAACGCATATTAACGATGTTTCATAATTCTGAACATTTTGATAATGATGAAAAACACATGGTTAATTTGTTTGGTATTCACGGTCTAATGGAAGCTACGGTACACGATGCTCGCTATTGGTAAGTTTTCCTCACAAAACCGAACTAGCTACATGAGATAGCACCTATGCTTTTTTGCTGTGGCTCATTCCTTAGTCATCAGTGATAATTACTTTTAGTAAGACTGAGACAAAGGAGTAAAATATGTCACTAGGAATTATATCAACGTGGTTTTTTGTTGCCATTCTTCTCGGGTTTAGTGCAGTTGCTTACGGCGATTATCGTCTTTAAGTAAGATATTACCTCCAGCGTTGACCTTTTAACAGTCTAGAGGTAATATATACTCTATGAAAAGTAATCATGGTCCTGTAGTTTAGTGGTAAAACACCCGCCTTATAAGCGGCATTGTCTCCTGATTAGAGAGCGTCGTGGATTAGAATCAAGACGTGAAAACAATAATC
>DAISHL010000210.1:0-4511 GCA_036822555.1 Bacteroidota bacterium
TAACTCTCGTCACTTGGTGCTTCTTCAAAATTGTTAACGATCTTCAGAACCTCATTGTCATAGGTAAAGGTATGATTAAACGGTTTACCAACCGTTGCCATTGGAAGATTGATGCCTTGTGACTGTGTTCTGAGTCCGGGTGTTTCTACTGTGTATAAAAGTTTGGCGCCGTTCGGCAACTCAAGGCTAAAGTTCACATTGTCCTGAGCCTCCCATGTACCAACGCTCTCACCGGTTGTGATATTCTTAACTGTGATCTTGCTTTTTACGCTTTGCTTCGCAGTTTCTTTGGCCACAGTTCCTTTCATTACAATAATGTCAATAGGTTTGCGCTCAGTCTTTATTTTAAGCACGTCTATCTTTCCCGGCGGACTGTAGCGGCCGGTGCTGAAGTAGGCAACCTTTTCTGCAGAGTCAGTCACGTAGAGATAATCATCGTCTGGCGAGTTTATAGGGAATTCAAGATTTTTAGGAGTGCTCCACGATTGGGTAGATTCATTGAAGGTTGACATAAAGATGTCGTATCCTCCCATACTGTTATGACCCTTACTTGCAAAGTACAAGGTTTTGCCATTCGGATGCAGAAAAGGATAATCCTCATCAAATTCTGTGTTGATACCATCAATGATCCTTGGTTCACTGAATTGTCCATTTGGCAAACGTTCTCGGAAATAAATATCCTTACCATTAGTATTCTCTTTGCCATAACTGCTAAAGAACACCTTCTCACCGGTCTTTGGGAGATACACAATGGACTTATCTTTTATCTTTTTATCGTATGAAGTTTTAAAGTCTTCCTGCTTTATCAATAGTTTTCCTCCAATACTGCTGAGGTCGTAGCTTCTGAAGTAATCTGTCTCATTCAATTGTTTCTTAGTTACAATTTCCAGGTCGGTTAATGCACTTAAGAGTCGCTTACCGTTGCCACATGCCATGATCTCCCTTTCAACCTGTAATTTTTTCTGCATTGAATTGGGAGCTTCTTTTTTAAACTCATTATAAAATCGAATGGCCTCATCAAACAAATAATTGATATGATAAGCCTTGCCCATAAAAAAAGTAACGTCCTTCGGAAGGTCTTGTCGGTTCTGATAGGCCTTGTTCAGGTATGAAAAGCTTTTCTTTTTATCCGGTTCGCTGTAGATCATACAAACACCCAATCGGTAATTGTACAACGGATCCGTTGGATGGGTGGAAACTAATTGAGCGTATAGTTTGTAGGCCTTGGTATAATCTTCATCCTCAAAATAGGTCTCAGCCTGTTTCTTTACTTCTTCTTCAGATGTTTGTGAATAGGAAGCCGTGGCAAAGCACATAAAAAATGCAGCCACAGTCAATTTAATTGAAAGAGTACAAGGTATTGATAATAAGCCCTTTAAACTATTGAGCTTTAGTTTCATAATTGTATGATGTAAAGATAACACTTTTAATGGTTTAGATGCTTTTTTGTACCATTTTTCATAAAAATTACTGTTAAATGAGTATAAAGGCTTTTTTTGTGCTATTCTTGAGTTTGTACAATGTTCAAGAAATCATAAGAGTTGATACACACATTGGCAGAATGATCTGGTTAAGGATCTACCATTTGATACAGATGAGCTGCCGAATAAGGTATTGAAGAAGGAATGTAAGGGCAGGGTGGAATGTCATTATTCACAAGACATACAGACGTATGACGCTCTTTAAATAGAATAATAAAGTGATTGATAATGGTGGGCATTTTTTAACATCAATTATTAAAAAGGATGGGAGGCAACAATTTTTTTGATTGAATTAATTGTACATTTACACCCCATAAAGAAAAGTATTGTCATATTCATCACCTTGGTTTTACTATCGTCCTGCGATAATTTCAATAAACAATAGAAGAGTACCGATTATGACCTGAAATTTACCAAGGCCAAAGAATATTACGATAAGGAAAACTGGACCAAAGCATCTCAATTGTTTGAAGAGCTTATCCCCGTTGTGAAAGGAACCGACAAGGCTGAAGAGGTTTATTTTTTATACACCTGGTGCGAATATTACATGCAGGATTATCTTTTGGCACAGTATCATTTTAAGAATTTTACCCGTCAATTCCCGAATAGCAAGCATTCTGAAGAGTGCTACTTTATGAATGCGATGTGCTATTATTACACGTCTCCTACCTATCATCTCGATCAAACCAGCACTCACAATGCCATCAAGGAGTTTCAAAGTTTTGTGGATACCTATCCTGAAAGCAACAGAATAGATTCCTGCAACATGATGATCGACAAGTTGAGAATGAAGATCGAGCGGAAAGATTATGATATTGTAAAGCAGTATTATAAACTGGAGGACTACAAGGCCACCATTGTTGCTGCAAAAGGGTTCATTAAGGACTATCCTTCAAGTAATTGCAACGAAGAAATGTATTTTCTGGTGATCACATCGTATTACCAGCTGGCATTAAAGAGTATACCATCGAAAAAGGACGAACGATTGCAGGGAGCCATGGAAAATTACGTTAAATTTGTTGATTTATACCCGAATAGTTCGTACATTAGCCGCGCAGAAAGTATACATAACAGCTGCAAACGTTTAAAAGAAAATTTGAATTAAGATGGATTTTAAGAAGACAAACGCCAACCAATCTATTGTAACACGCGACATCCGTAAGTTTGACGGTCCTACCGGAAACCTATATGAAGCAGTTGCGATCATTAGCAAAAGAGCAAATCAGATCAGTACTGAGTTAAAGGAAGAATTGACCTCTAAATTGCAGGAATTTGGCTCAAATAACGATAATTTGGAAGAGATCTTTGAAAATCGCGAGCAGATCGAGGTTTCAAAATTCTACGAAAAATTACCAAAGCCATCTTTGATCGCTGTTCAGGAATTTTTGGAAGACAAGATCTATTACAGAAATCCTGCTAAATCAGCAGAATAAATTGTTTCATTGAAATAAAAAGTATAAAACAGGCAGTATTCATTACTGCCTTTTTGCTTTATGTTACATAACAAAAACATAGTTCTGGGAGTTACCGGTGGTATTGCAGCCTACAAGATACCTATCCTGGTGCGTGCATTTATAAAGGAAGGTGCGCATGTAAAGGTTGTAATGTCAAAGGACGCAACTCGTTTTGTAACTACAGAGACCTTAGGTGTGCTTAGTAAGCATGAAGTGGTATCCGATTTTTTTGATGCGGACCATAACTGGAATAATCACGTGAAATTGGCAGAGTGGGCAGACATCATGGTGATTGCCCCATTAACAGCCAATACATTGGCTAAAATGGCCAACGGAATTTGTGACAATGTATTAATGGCTACCTTTCTTTCGGCCAGATGCAAAGTGTTTGCAGCCCCTGCCATGGATCTTGAAATGTATCAGCACCCAACCACCAAACAAAATATGGATAAGGTGAAAGCCAATGGTGTGGTTATTATACCGGCTGAAACAGGAGAGTTGGCCAGCGGATTGAGCGGTGAGGGCAGAATGGCAGAGCCGGAAAATATCCTTCAGTTCATCAACAAATATTATAAAGATACTTTGCCACTTACCGGTAAAAAAGTAATGGTAAATGCAGGCCCTACCTATGAGGCCATAGATCCAGTGCGATTCATTGGCAATAGAAGCTCCGGAAAGATGGGTATTGCCATTGCCGACAGATTTGCTGCATTAGGGGCGGATGTAACCTTGGTACTTGGTCCTACACCGCATTGCCCAACAAACAAACGCGTTCATTGCATTCCTGTTGAGAGCGCTGAGCAGATGTATGAGGCTTCTGTGAATGCGGCAAAAGCTGCTGATATTGATGTATGCTCCGCGGCTGTGGCCGATTACAAAATAAAAAATGTAAGTGCTCAAAAAATAAAGAAAAGCACAGATGAATTCTCCATTGATCTGATAAAGACCACCGACATCCTTTCAGAATTGGGAAAACAAAAAGGAGCCTCGCAACTGTTGGTTGGCTTTGCTTTAGAAACAAATGATCTGGAAGCCTATGCCAAGGAAAAACTTGTGAAGAAGAATTTAGACATGATAGTGGCCACCAATGCCACCAATGCCGGCGGCAGTGTTTTTGGCTCGTCCATGAATCAGGTGTCTATCATTGACAAAAACAATAATTTGACTAAATTTGAGTTATTGTCAAAGGAGGAAACAGCAGTAAATATTGTGAATGCCATCCTTCAACTTTTAGCGGTAAAAAAATAACATGTTCAAGTATTTCATATCAGGCCTTCTTTTCATTACCCTCTCATTCGCGAATGCTCAGGAATTGAATTGTCAGGTTACCATAAACTCCAGTCAGATACAGGGAACAGACCTGAAGCAAATTACCGACCAGATGCAGAAGGTGATCTTTGAATTCATGAACAATACGCGTTGGACCAAAGATAATTTTACGCAACAAGAGAAGATCGATTGTTCTATTTTCATTACTCTGGAGCAGCGTCCGAGCAACGACATTTTTTTAGGGACCATTCAGGTACAAAGCAGCAGCCCAACCTATAAAAGTTCCCACTTATCAACGGTATTCAAC
>DAISHL010000211.1:0-4510 GCA_036822555.1 Bacteroidota bacterium
TTTCCATTTAAGTATGTATGATGCAGCTCCATTGTTTCTTAATCCTGCAATGACAGGGTTGATTGAAACAAAGATGCGCGCACATGCCCATTACAGAACGCAGTGGAATGCTGTGGCGTTTAAACCATTTACCACTGCCTTGGTAAGTTTTGATATGCCTTACCAAAAGAAGTGGAGTTTTGGCGGACAGATCACAAATATGCGCGCAGGTTTAAGTAATTACAATGTGCTGCAGATATTGGGTTCTGTGGGATATGTAGTTCCGCTTGATAAATCAAAGTTCCATAATTTGAGTTTAGGATTACAGGCCGGTGTTACGCAAAAAAGAGTAGAGTATCAGGTATTGACCTACGATGCACAATGGACCAATGCCTCAGGTGGTTCGTTTGACAAGAACCTTCCAAATAACGAGAACTTCACACGTGGTGTACAGTTTCAGGAACAAGTGAATTTTGGCGCATTGTACTACTACAGTAAACAACAATCAAGGATCAATCCATTCATTGGTGTTAGCGGTTTTAACTTAACACAGCCTAAAGAAACCTTCTTCGGAAGTGGTAATCGTTTGCCAATGCGTTTCTATGCACACACCGGTTTGCGTGTGAATGTAAATGAGTTGTTCTATTTCATTCCGAAAATATTGATCATGCGTCAAACAAATGCCATGGAACAAACCTATGCATTGGACGCTGGTTATTATTTCAAAGGCGAGAAGTTTTATGCACTTGCCGGATTTGTATACCGTGCGGGTGACGCAAACATTGGTTATGTAGGTATGAAGAAAGATAATTTCATCATTAAATTGGGTTACGATATGAATACATCATCATTACGCAGTACTTCAAAAGCCAGAGGTGCATTTGAGATTTCGTTAACCTATTTAGGTAAAAAACCTAAAGTTCAAGATATTAAAAACTGTCCGAGATTATAGTATGAAGAAATTACTTTCCGCTTTATTTATTTTTATCTCTTTAACTTCACTTGCACAATCAAAGAAACTTTGGTTAGAGTTGGCTGATGATGCGTATTTGAAAAGAGATTACGCCAATGCAGCAAATTATTACAGTAAGGTGTTGGATGATACTACTGTATTAAAACAATACGTAATACCTTACGAGGCGCAACTGGTTAACTTAAAAATGAAGTCTTTGTTCAAAGTGCCTGAACTTAAAACTACCCGTAAGAAAGACAGTACCAATACGATCAAGGATGATCCAAGCCAAAATGCCACTAAGTATGACTTTATTTTGTACCGATTGGCAAATAGTTACCGTTTGAATTACGATTACAAACATGCGGCAGAATACTACAAAAAGGTAGTTGAACGCAAGGCCTATCCTGATGCTCCATACTATTATGGATTATCGTTAATGTCCTTAAAACGCTATCAAGATGCTTTGGTTGTGTTCGATGAGTACTCTAATAAGAAACCTAAGTCAGATTCTACAGCTGCTCCTGCACTTCCAAAGAATGATTCGTTAATGAAGATCGCAGGCAAGCATGCCCAATCGTGTTATTTTGCTTTAGATACTTTGTCTCCAAGAAAGAATGTAAAGATCAGATTCATGGATACTTTAGTGTTCAACAGAGGTACCAGTAACTTTGCTCCGCAGTATTATTTAAGTAATGATAAAGTTATTTTTACCAGTGCAAGACGTGGTGGAGTAGTAAGTGATCCTGAGAAACAAGATTCCAAGTATTATTGTGATCTGTATTACTCAACACTTGATGATACGATCTGGCAACGTCCTGTGAATTTTGGTCGTCCTGTGAACACTTCCCTTCATGAAGGAGCCGGGGTATTCTCTCCGGAGGAGGTGATGTTGTTTACACGTTGGAGTGATAACAATAGAAATGAAGCATTTATTTACATGGCCAGAACTCTGGAAGGAAAATTCTATGAGGCCATGAAACTGGGAACTCACATCAATGTTCCGGGCTATAAATCTCAACAACCTTTTGTAACGCAAGATGGCCGCAAACTATTCTTCTCTTCAAATCGCCCTGGTGGTTTTGGTGGATTTGATATTTGGATGGCGGGTATTGATGAGAATGGTTTCATTGGTAATCCGGTAAATCTTGGTGATAAGATCAATACTTCCGGTGATGAGCAAACACCTTTCTTCCATCAGTTGGGTAGCACCTTATATTTCAGTTCTAACGGACATCCGGGACTTGGTGGATTAGACATCGTGAAGTCTGCTTTGAATGCAGAAGATTCAACATATGGTCCGGTGAAGAACATGAACGCTCCTATCAATTCTCCAAAGGATGATGCCTATTTTGTAATGGATAAGATGCAGAGCAAGGGATTCTTTGCAAGTGACAGAAAAGACTGCCCTTCTGGGCACTGTTACAATATTTACAGCTTTGAGAACGATCCAATCAAATTCTCTCTTGAAGGTTACGTGTATGATTTTCAAACCGGAGACCCAATTCCATCAGCGCTTGTGACTATTAGAGATGTGCATGGAGTTGATGATGATATTTTTATCCCAACGGATGACAATGGTTTTTATAGTGTAGATCTTAAATTGAACATGCAGTATTTCTTGAAAGCACAAAAGATCGGATATTTCGTTGATTCCAATTAAGTGGCTACTGAATGTAAAACGGAGTCAGAAGTGTTTCAAAGAGATTTTAACCTTAACAAGATCCCATCTGGTGATATTGAGATCGAAGGTATTGAATACGATTTTGATAAAGCTACCTTACGTCCAAAATCTAAGGAGATCCTTGATAAGATCGTGGATCTGCTTAAATTGAACGACAATATTTCTATTGAGTTAAGCTCGCATACCGATGCTCGTGGTAACGATGCATACAATATGAAATTATCTGCGGCACGTGCTCAAAGCTGTGTAGATTATCTGATCAGTAAAGGCATTGCAAAATCAAGAATGATCGCGAATGGTTATGGTGAAACAAAGCCTATTATTCCTGAGTCTGAGATCAATGCCATGGTGGCAAAAAGTCCAGAGTGGGAAGCCGCGCATCAGAAGAACAGAAGAACTGCCTTTAAGGTGATTGGTGAAAGTACAATTAATATTATTAATAAAGCGAAGTAAGACCATGGCAAGAGGTAAACGTATTATTGTTTTACTTTTTTTACTGCTACTGAAGTTCAACTCAACTGTTGCTCAGATTGATACTTCGTTTTGGTTTGCTGCACCATGGGTTACACCAGATCACGCTTTTCGTCACCCGATAAAATTGCATTTTGCAACTTTTGCTGCTCCTACCACTACGGTTCGTTTGCGACAACCGGCAGCCATTGCCCCCAACCAATACGATACAACAATTGTGATCGCTGCTAATTCCAATTTCGATTACACCTTTTGGCGCGACGCATCCTGCACCCCAACTAACAGAGCTTACGATTCATTGGAAACGCGACCTGCAGATCAGGTTGTGCCATATGGGCTTTACATCTCTTCTTCTTCAAATATTTCAGTTGTATATGATGTGGTAACCACGGGTAACAATCCTGAGACCTTTTCATTAAAAGGGCAAAATGGATTGGGCACCGAATTTGTGTGTCCTGCGCAAACCAGATGGTTCAACCAATTCAGAGGGGATATTGGTGGAACGCCTCCGGGTGTTATCCAGCCAAAGCAACAGATTAATATTGTGGCCAGCAAACCAAACACTGTTGTGTGGATCACACCAAGGGCTAATATAGTTGGCCACATGGCTAACATCACCTACAGTATTGTTCTTGTGAATGCAGGCGATGCTTACACGCTCGAAAATCTTGTGCAAAACACCAATGCGCCCGGCAACACGCTTTCAGGAACCATTATCTCATCAAACAAGCCTGTTGCTGTTACTGTGGCAGACGATTCTGTGATCACTCCGGGTGGAGGATGTAATGATCTCATTGGCGATCAGATCGTGCCTGTAGATATTGTTGGCACAAATTATATTGTGAATAAAGGCTCAATGTTTGTTGGTTCTATTGAGGGGGCTTACGTTGTGGCAACAGAGAACTTCACCACAGTAAGAATAACAGATGCTGTTACCACCACCTCCATCATTAACAAAGGTGATACATATTTTTATAATATCACTCAACCATTAACTTACGTAGAAGCTGATAAGAATGTCTATCTGTTCCAGGCTTCAGGTATTGGTTGTGAGGCAGGTGCAGCCATATTGCCTCCATTGAATTGTGCCGGATCAAATTTGGTTGCATTCTCAAGAAACACCAATCAAAATTTCAATCTGAATATCCTTTGCAGAAATGGAGCTCAAAATACTTTTACTATCAACGGTTCCACAACGTTGATTCCTGCCTCTGCATTTACTGTTGTTCCAGGCACTGCAACGTTGGTTGGCGGACCTTACTATGGAGCACAGATCCCTTTCAGTATATTACAGATCCCGATTGGATCGTATACTGTTGGAAACAATACAGATGTTTTTGCTCTTGGTGTGTTTGATGGAGGTCCCGGTACCGGTGGTTTATTCCATTACATGTCGAGTTTTTTGCGTCGTACGTCTGTGATAG
>DAISHL010000212.1:0-4499 GCA_036822555.1 Bacteroidota bacterium
GATTAACTTCGTCTCTGTTCTCATACATCTGACAGTTTAATGGGTTTAACTTTTTAAGCTTTCACTTCTAAGTTAACCCAACTGTCAGATTAAGTCGAAACTACTTCATCTACAGCAATTCATGGTTCCTTTTTACAAATGATCAACTATTAAAATCACCCTGTATTTTTTAAACCGCTGGAGATGGCATTTACCAGGGTTAACAATTTATTCAATTGTTTATCTTTTTCAATACCCTCTTCATCCTCCATGCTGCGCCATATTTTCAAATAGTGTATATGCAATTGATGTAAGACAAAAAGTTTATCGTTACGCCATTTTAAATTGTCATACTGTATATATCTTCTAATGGAAGCAGGTTCGTCAAACAGTTCTTCAATAAACTGAAAACCATTCTCATAGTCTGTTAAAAGCTTGTTCATAAACAAATTTCGTTCATTGACATCCTCATCTAACAGGGCGTATTGCTTCATTATTTCCAAATTAGAAAGTATAAGATTGGTTTCGGTTTGAATCATCAAAAACTTGAAGAAATTCCAATGTTTAATGGCTTGTTTCAAAAGTTCATACTTCTCCGGTTTTTCTTCTTTGAGTGTTTTTAGTGCTTCTCCCAGTCCGTACCAACCAGTCAAGGAAATCCTCGACAAATTCCAACTAAAGACCCAGGGAATCGCTCTCAGGTCTTTCAACGTTCTTGTACCCGTTCTTCTAGCTGGTCGCGAGCCAATTTTGCTTTTTTCTAAAACATCTATACAAGTGGCTTTGCTATAAAAATGGATAAAGCCAGGAGTTTCTATCAAATCTTTATAATGAGCAAATGATTTTTGAGTCAAAAATTCTAAGGCTTCTATAGGATAAGCCGGCATTTCTGCTTTATCTTTATTTTGAATCACATGTCTAGCAGTACCTGATGTTAGGGCATTCAGGTTATATGTTGCCGTCATTGGATTTCCAAACAATTGGGCAACAGACTCACCCTGAATGGTTATTTTGAAAGTGCCTGATACTGTGTTTTCGGGCATACTTTCTAAGAAACGGTGGTATTTTCCGCCTCCTCTACTTATTGTTCCGCCTGTTCCGTGAAAAAAGTAAATTTCTGTGTTATGCTTTCTACCTGTTTCAGACAAGGCAATTTCAGCTTTGTATAAATTCCATTTACTGGCAATAGTGCCTCCATCTTTGTTGCTGTCACTATAACCCAACATCACTTCCTGCTTGTTCGCAATTTTATTTTTTCTCGATTGTGTAATGGGGTGTTTTAAGAACGAGTCTACTATTTGTGGGCCATTATTTAAATCTTCAATCGTTTCCAATAATGGAACCACGGGGATGCCGGTATTTAACAACTGGGTCTCACGCATCAATAGGTAAACCACCAATAAATCACTTAAATTTCTGGTCATGCTGACAATGAAGGAGCCAATACCATCAGTGCCAAACAGATTAATATGCTGCCTCACAACCCTATAACAATCCAAAACAGCATCGGCTTCTGCTCCATAAGAAACAGTAATATCTGTAATGAGCGAATTGCTCTCTAACAAATGGTTTAAATAGTGAACACGTTTCTCTTCGTCCCAATTTTCAAAGTCAAATTCGATTACGTCATTGACTTTTAAAATTTGGGTGATGGCTTTATCATGAAATGAACTGTTTTGTCGAATGTCCAATTTTGCTAAATGAAAGGCAAAGGTTTTAACCGACCGTTCCACTGAAAACAGAACATCTTCTGCAATACTTTTTAAACCATTTTTAACCAAAACATCTCTCAAAAATTTTAAGTCTTTTTCAAGGTCTTTACATGATTTGTAATATGTTCCGGAATTAGCATAATTTTCAGAAATGGTATTGTCTAACTGAACAATCACCAGGTTTACAAATTGTCTCCAGGGTTCATAGTGGTTGCGTTCAATGGCAATTTTACCCAATTCACCCAATACCTTAGCCTTTTGATCTATTGCTTCAAAGAGTTCAAACGGAACCGGGTTTGTGATGGCCGAAATGGACAATTTTTTCACCAGTGTTACCAATTCTTCCCTGACCAGCGCAAGTGCGGTTTTCCGGTGCAACAACAATGTTTCTTTGGTAATGGCAGCCGATACGAAGGGATGCCCATCTCTGTCGCCTCCTACCCAACTTCCAAAGCTGATTTTTGGAAATAAATCTGGATTTTTAATTTTACTTGCACTTAAACCAACTGTTGTCCAGGAACTCTTTAATTGATTGTCCGCATTTTTCAGCACAACAGGAAATACTTTGCTCAGATAGTGAACTGCGTTGGCACGTTCATCTCTGATATCTGGTTTTTCTATGTAGATTTCACCTGTTCGCCACCATCTTTCTAAAAGATTGATGATATTTTCTCTGATTACAACTTCTTCAACCTTACTTAGAGATGTGTTTTCCTTTTGCACCAAAAGCAAATACAACTCTCGGTGAATTTCAATAACAGTAATCCTCTTGGCTTCTGTAGGATGAGCGGTAAGCACGGGCATTATATGGGTTGCAGCGATGGCTTGAAGCATCTCGTCTTCGCTTAAATTTGCATTTTTCCATATATTCAATGCTTCTGCCCAAGACCCCCGCATCGTTGTAATCTTGTCCTGGTCTTCCAATCTTCTTCTGTATTGTGTTGCCGCATTTTCCTCCACCAGGGTGATGAGTTGAAAATAAATACTTAAGGCTTGAATTATTTTTTCGTCTGGGAGTTCGTTGCCTGCCTTTTTACTTCCATCCAGTTTGGCGTTTATCAGATCAACCACAGCTGTTTCGTTAATCCGCGATAGCATCTCTGTGTAACAATTGACAATGAACATTCTGTCAACTGATATTTTGTCTAAGTGAGAATCTGTAATATTCATGGCTTAACTGATTAATGCGATTGTTGATTTAGGTTTTTGCCTTTCCAAGAAGCTTTCAAAGAACTTTGAAAGCTTCTTGTTGCAGTATGGATTCTGAGGTCAAAGGCTCGAGATGGTGCAGCTCAATGACTTCAAAGTTTCTTACTTCCACATAATCGTGGAACTCTGGGCTTGTATTGATGATGATGGCACCGAGAAGATAAATTCGTTTGCAGCGAAACTCGTCTTTAGCTTTTCTGATGAGAAAGTGCAGTTGCCTATCAATATTCTTATAGGTTACTTCGGTAATGGCTTTCTTTCTGTTGTCTGATATCAATATGTCATGTTTGTATGGCATCACGGAACGCTCAAGCAGCACTTGCTGATAATCATACTCCACATTCATAGGGACATAAATTTCATCTTCTATCTCCAACCTGCTAAGTGCAAGCATTAGTGCTCCGCAACTGTTGCTCAATTCTGCTTGCCCTGGCCTGCGCATTTTACCAAGCTCTCCCTCATCGGTAATGCCTATGTGCGGACCGTAAAAAATAAACGCACTGCCATTGTCTGGGATGTGGTGGCTGAATGCCACCATTCCCGTTAAACCTGCGAAAGGAATACCACCTAGGCCGCCCAGTGTAAATGGACGGGTAAGCACACGTCTGAAATCTGTAGAAACATTGATGTCGTCAGCACAAACTGAAGTGGCAAAAAGCATTTTTTTAAGGTCTTCCTTAAAATGATCTGACAGGTACGACAGATATTTTTCTGTGACGTAGGAACCCGTCTCAGCTTTTGGGTATTGCTCCCTGATTTTCTGTTCAATTACATCTTTCATGTAAAACTAATGTATCGTTTAGCATATCGTACAACGGTTTGGCGCTTGGCGCAGTGGCGGATTTCGGAGATCAAAACTATCAATACATCACAAAAGTTGATGCGAGGTAGAATGTTCAATTAACCACTTCACCCGCCATTGAGCCAAACGCCTGTTAGCTGTAGGTAAGTATTATCTGTTCAGTGGGTAATCGATTGTTTTGTAATCCCATTCTTTTATTTCATTTCGCCATTCTTTTTCCAACTCGTCAATTTTCTTGTGAATGAATTGTTCTATATTAATAATGCCATGCTTATAGCAATATAGGACAGTTTCTAAGCCATATTTCTCATAAATAAATTTAATAAAACTGCCACTTATTGGATAGGAAACAATTTCATTTCTTCTAAAATCTTGTATAACATCCAAAATTCTTATCTGTTTATTATTCACAATATAATTTGCCACAGAATGTAAATTATAACCCCACCATTTACCATCAGAAAAAACAGCAAACCCTTCACTTGAAAAACCATCTTTTGGAAGTACACCGATATAGTGATAAATAATTAAATGAAAAAGTTCATGAGCCCCATATCCATTAGAATTGATTTGAGCTTGTTCTATTACAACCTTGGATTCAACAAATGCAATACCCTGCCCTTCGTACTTATTGGCAATTAACTTCATTGAGTTCGATGAATTCACAAAGACATAGGAAAATTTGAAATTTAAAGAGTCAATTTTCAATATTTGCTTGCTTCGATCCAGTGCTTTTTGAACTTTACTTTGATATAAGCTGTCAACAAATGGTTGATTTTGTTCAATGTAAATAGTAT
>DAISHL010000213.1:0-4485 GCA_036822555.1 Bacteroidota bacterium
GAACGACGTAAATGCAGAGGGAACAGCCAAACAAATTGAATTCAACGAAATAAAGAGTGAAGAAAAGGTAATTCGCAACACCCGTTTTTACGAACAGGAAATTAAGAACCTTGAGAATGAATTGGCAGAGCTGCGTGCCGTAAGTTATAAGAATAAGAGTGAGCGTGCCATTAAACAGAACATGGTTACAACGCTTCAACGTGAATGGGAATCGCTCGAACAAAAACTTAAGACCTCATTAAGCAACCGTATCAACCAAACCAACAATGAGATCATCAAAATCAAGGCTGAGATCAAAGAGATCGAAGAGAAACTGAACATTCAACACGATGCGTTTTATGGATTCCTTGAAAAGAATGTAAAAGATTGGCACAATACCATTGGTAAGGTAGTGAATGAGAAACTCCTTTTCAGGACTGACATTGCACCTGAATTAAAGGAACAAACAGCCAATACACTATATGGTATTAGCCTTAATCTTGAACCGGTAGAGGTTGTTTCAAAATCAATCGAAGAGTACCAGTTTGAAAAGAACGAACGCTTTGCTCAGATCCGCGATCTAGAGGATGCCATGAATAAATTTCAGGCAGCCAATAACGAAGAGAAAATGCTTGCTGCCGATAAATTTGGTAAGCAAATTGTCGAATTAAATGAAGATGTAAAGGTACTTACCTACTCTTTGGAATTGGCTGATAAACGCGAGCAAAAATTAGTAGCGGAGTTTGAGGATTGGAAGGCTCGTGCCGGAAAGGAGATCGAGGAATCGCTTACAGGAAACCGCCAACGCCTTAACATCATTGAAGAGGAATTGAGCATATTGAACAAGAGAAAGAACAATCTCCTGAACGAGTTCAATACTCAGCTTGATAAACTAAAGGCATACAACGAAGAGCGTTTAGCAGAACTTAAATCCCGCCAGGAAGCTGAGATAAGCGAACTGGAAGTTGAAAAGAAGAATCAGGTAAAGGAATTTGAAGCCAAAGAAGAAGAACTATCGAAAGAGAAAGAAAGCAACTTCAAAAGCAAAGGAGTAGATTCCAAGCAATTGAAAGTGGTTGAAAAACGCATGAATGAGTTACAGGAAGCGCTGAAGGAGATCGAACAGTACGCACAGATCGTAAGTGATTACATGAAAGATAAGCGCGAGATCTTTGATAAATTGCCTGACCTCATTCAGAAGAAGGAAGAATTCGTGAAGACCAACAACGATCTTGGAAATCAACTGGAAGAACTAACACGTAAGTATAACATGAAACGCATGGAGCTGAACAAACAGAAACGTGCGTTTGATGAGGAGTTGATCGATTTTAACAATGGTATCAATTTTTATAGCAACAACTTCCGAGAAACTCCTGTATATACAAAGTATGCAGATATCATTGAACGCGCTGAGCCAAAGCGTACCAATTATAACATCATGGATCTTTGTACCCAGTTGTTAAAGAACGATTCACATTTCAATGAGGAATATGGGGCATTTCAACGTTATGTGAATGAGTTTGCCGGTAAATTCAGGTTAGACAATCACTTTAACTTCGTGATCCGTAACGATGCCACCCAAGGTGAATACGAGCGTTTTGCGCAAAACCTTCGCTCATTCATCAATGAGAACAAGATAGAGTTATCTATTTCTGAAACCTCTACCCAGATAGGATTGGTAACCGACAGTATTGCCACCAAAGTGAAAGAACTAAGTGGTCAAAAAGATAAGATCCAACACATTATTTCCTTGATTGCAGAAGACTTTAAGAAAGCCGAGTTCGAAGAAAGTAAATTGATCGAGTTCATCAAGATCCGTTTGGAAGAATCAGACAATAAGGTGTATAAGTTATTGAAGCGTATTCAGGAATTCCGTGAAGAGAACGGTCTGGTATATAACGAGGGCTTATTCAATACAGATTTTGCGACCGGACAAAAACGTGAGATCAGTTCACGCGCGGTTAAACTCCTTGAGCAATTACGTAACGCTATTAAGGAGCAGGAACAGGAAGAGATCAAATTACAAGATCTGTTCGAATTAAAGTTCAACATTAAGGAAGGGATGAATGAAACTGGATGGACTCACAAGATCGACAGTATCGGCAGTACAGGTACCGATATCCTTGTGAAAGCCATCATCTATATTACCTTATTGCACGTATTCATCAAAGAATCGAGTCACCGCAGCAGTAAAGACTTTAAAGTACACTGTATCATTGACGAGGTAGGTCAGATCTCTGCACACTACCTTCGTGAATTATTGCGCTTTGCAAAGAACAGGAATATCATGATGATCAATGGTTTGCCAAACAAATCAGGATTAGAGAGCCACTACAAGTTCACCTATCAATTCCGACGCGAAGAGAACAACAATGGTCGCATCTTCCCAAGTATTGTTACTGAAGTTGAAGCATAATGAAAAGCCCCTTAATAAGGGGCTTTTTCTTTGACTAGTGCTTCATTAAAGTTTTAATCCGATGATGCAAACATCATCTACTTGCTCTATATTCCCTTTCCACTCCATAAAAGCCTTTTCCAGACGTGACCGTTGTTCTTGCATGCTTAGGTTCTTTTGGATATTAATAGATCTGCCAATTGCTTGTATTTGAATTTCTTTCCATTTGGTCCACCAAACTGATCAGCGTATCCATCTGTGAACAAATACACCAAAGTGCCTTTTGCCAGTTGTAAAAAGTGCGTTGTGAACCTTTTGTAATCATCGCTTTTACCAACAGTTTGTTTCGTGGCCTTTATTTCGGTAAGCTCCTCATTGTTCACATACCACAATGGATTGTTTGCTCCGGCCCATGCCACCTCTCCGGTTTTAATATTGATCACGCACAACGAAATATCCATGCCATCCTTTACATCGTGATGGCTTTTTTTGAAGGTCTCCACCACCAGTTCAGTGACCTTATCCAGGATCTCTCCGGGCTTTACCAATTCAAGTTCTACCACTGCCCTATTCAATGCATTACTACAAACCACGCTCACCATGGCTCCGGGAACACCATGTCCTGTGCAGTCTGCCGCGGCCACAAAGAAATGATCTCCTTTTTGTTCAGCAAAATAAAAATCGCCTGCAACTATATCTTTGGGCTTATATAAAATAAAACTCTCCGGAATATTGTTATAGATCTCTTCTTGCGGTGGCATAATGGCCTCCTGCAGTCGCTTGGCATATATAATGCTATCAATGATCTCAGAGTTCTTTAAACTGATGATACGGTTCTTATCTTCAAGCTCTGCCTCGTAAGCTTCTGTATCATTTCTGAAGGACAGAATTATAAAGAATATGACGGTGAACAAGGTAAGCTGGGAACAAATGAAATAGATCTTTTTAATGTAATAAGGCACTTGAACCATTGGCTCAAAATAATGCTGATACCAAACAATAAAAATGAACACGATCACATTTACCGCAAAGATCTTATAGATCTTCGTTTTATCCCTGAACAATATCAAGGGTATGGCGGCTGTGGTCAAGATCAGGTACTTATCTCCCATATCTGCACTATTGTGCATGCAAACAGCTACCAAAAAAAGCAAGGGTAAGAAGGAGAAATAATACCTCGTAAATGAGAACCATCCTCTGCTGTTTAAGAACGGCGGAAGAGCAAATAAAAAGGTAAAAGGCAAAGTGAACCATAATACACTGGCCAAATTGAACAGAGGCAGTGTAAATGAAAAAATGAGCATCAATACAGTATTAACAATGCTCATTCGATTAATAAAAAGGATCCCCTTCCGGTTAATTGGCGCTTTGGCTAAATTTGATCCGGAAAAGGTTATTTTATGTATGGCATTGGTAATGTAACTTTTTATCATGCTTACAATATTATACTTCATCCAAATAAAAAGGTTTCAGTAGTTTTTCATCATGACCATTGGCGCATGCACCCATAACAAGGTAAATGGAAGTAGTCTTCTGCTAACCATTCTGCTATTTTTATCGATGAACTGCCTGTTTGCTCAAAAACTGGAGATCAGAGGAAAGGTTGGAACAAACACGTCTTTTGTGAGCCCTGATCCTAACGGTTCTAATGCTTCTGCTTCTCTGGCCTTTGAGTTTGGAGGCGACATCATGTATGGCAAACGACTTTATGCTTTAAGTGGAATCACGTATCAAAGATTCAGAACAAAGATCGAATACACACAACCAGCCAATTTCACACAACAATACTCGGCCAATTTAATTTGCATTCCAATGATCGGAGGAATGAGAATTTTACGCCCCTCGTCAGAAAGCAAGATCAACGGAAGGATCTTCGGAGGTGTGGGTTTCTATTATCTGGATAATTTAAAAATGCAAAATGCCCCAACATCACCCGGACAGATAAAATCTGATGATTTTAATTCTGCCTTTATCACAGGTAATGTTGGGGCAGGTATTGATCTCTTTTATTTCTTCGCTGACCTGAGCTTTGAAAAAGGGTTAACGAACATTTTCAAATACACCGATTATTACGGGAGATCAAAATATGATGCATTGCATTTAACCATTGG
>DAISHL010000214.1:0-4483 GCA_036822555.1 Bacteroidota bacterium
TAGACTAATTGTAGCTTCGGTTTAAATATTAGGTAAATTAAAGGACATTCAAAAAATTTATTAATGTAAAACAATTATCATCACATGAAGTTCGAAAACACATTGGCATTTTCAAGAGAGTTAGATTCCAAGGATGCTCTGCACGGATACCGTAAAAAATTCCTTTTTCCTCAGCACAACGGACATGATGTGGTGTACTTTACAGGAAATTCGCTGGGTTTGCAACCAGTTACTACTAAAGAGTATATTCAGCAGGAGCTGAACGATTGGGCAAAATTTGGTGTGGAAGGACACTTTTTAGCAAAGAACCCTTGGATGCATTACCATGAATTCCTTACTGAAAAAATGGCCAAGATCGTTGGAGGTCTTCCAAGTGAAGTGGTAATGATGAATCAGCTCACCGTTAATTTGCATTTATTAATGGTAAGCTTTTACCGACCAACGAAACAACGTTATAAGATCCTCTGTGAAGCCAAAGCATTTCCAAGCGATCAATATGCATTGCAATCGCAGGTAAAATTTCACGCCCGCCTGAACGAACAGATCGGGCAGGGCTTTGATCCTGCAGAAGCGCTGATAGAACTGGAGCCAAGAAAAGGAGAATACAATGTAAGACATGAGGATATTCTTACAGCCATTGAGGAAAATAAAGATTCGCTGGCCCTGATCATGATCGGTGGTGTGAATTATTTTAGTGGCCAGGTGTTCGATATGAAGGCCATCACCGAAGCAGGGCATAAGGCCGGAGCAATCGTAGGATTTGATCTGGCACACGGAGCGGGAAATATTCATCTTGAATTGCATAACTGGAACGTAGACTTTGCCTGCTGGTGTAGTTACAAATACCTGAACAGCGGACCGGGAAGTGTTGCCGGTGCCTTTGTGCATGAACAACATCATAAGAACACTGATCTGCCAATGTTCGCAGGATGGTGGGGAACAAAAAAAGAAACCCGTTTTTTAATGGGCAAGACCTTTGAACCAATTGAGACAGTGGAACGCTGGCAATTAAGTAACGCTCCGGTATTTGCCATGGCAGCATGCAAAGCATCCCTCGATATTTTTGATGAAGTAGGAATGCCAAAGCTAATTGAAAAGAGCAAACACCTCACCGCATATCTGGAGTTCATTATCCATGAAGTGAACAAGGAGAAGAAAAACTGTCTTGAGATCATCACCCCTGTTGAGAACAGAGGATGTCAGATCTCCATTGTTGCGCACGGATACGGGAAGCCACTCTACAACAAACTCATTGAACATGGCGTGATACCAGACTGGAGGGAACCTAACGTGATCCGCTGTGCGCCTGTGCCTTTGTATAATTCGTTTGAGGACTTATATAGATTTGGTGAGATATTAAAACAACTGCTTTAACAAAAAATCTTAAAACTTTTTTTGTTTGATCATTGTTTCTTATCTTTAAGAGATGATGACTTTAGTTAAAGCCGTTTCTGTAAAGGCTTGCGCCTTTGCTTTCTTCTCGACTCTGACTTTTTTCAGTACGCGTGCAGAAAAAAACACCTCTGCTGTGAATCCTCATTTATCGTTCACAGAGAATAAGGGGCAGATCACAGATCAATTTTACAAGGAACGAAAAGACGTTCTGTTCAAATGTTCAGACGGACATTTAAGCTTCTTCCTGAAAAAGACCGGAGTAAGCTACCAACAGTTCAAAATTGATTCATGGAAAAATGAAACAGATCCTGTTACAGGTAAAACCAAACAGTTTCCTGATAAGACCACGATCTACAGATTGGATGTGCAATGGCAGAATGCCAACACCAATGCCGAAATAGTTAAACAAAAGGCCATTGCGGGTAGAAGCCATTATTACACACCTGCCTATCCGGATGGAATTTTAGATGTAAGTTCATACGAAGAGATCATTTATAAGAATCTTTATGATGGTATTGACCTCAAATGGTACCAAAAAGAGCATCAGATAAAGTATGATTTCATTGTAAATCCAGGGGCCAATTACAAAAGCATTCAACTTGAGATCAATGGTGCCAAACATCTATTCATTAACAGCAAAGGTGAGTTAATTATTGAAACTCCCTTAGGCACCATTGTTGAAGAAGCTCCGGTGGTGTTTCAGAACAACAAGGTCTTAAAAAGCAAATGGGTGCTTAACAAATCAACCGTTAGTTTTGATATTGAAGGCGCAGATCCTTCTCAACCATTCACCATTGATCCCGGTGTGCGTGTTTGGGGTACTTACTATGGTGGCAATGGCGGTGATTCAAGCTTGAATAGTATAGTGGATGCGAACGGCAATATACACATGACAGGTACTACCAGCAGTCCGAACGGCAACAGCATTGCCACAGTTGGCAGCCACCAGGTAACCTTCGGTGGCGGACAAGATAATGCCTACGTTGCAAAATTCAATAGCAATGGTGTTAGACAATGGTCTACTTACTATGGAGGACCTGTAAGAGAGTTTGGATTGAATGTTGCCATCGACAATTCAGGCAACGTATTCATCGTAGGACACTCCTTATCTGCTCCCGGGAGCATTGTTGCCACGCCGGGTTCACATCAACCAACTTTCGGCGGAATTTGGGACGCTTATCTTGTAAAATTCAACAGCAATGGAATTCGTCAATGGGGAACTTATTATGGTGGCTCGGGCTTAGAACATGGAAATGGTGTGGCGTGCGATGCAGCAGGCAATGTATACATTACAGGTAAAACAGATGAAAGTGCGCCGAATGTTATTGCCACTCCCGGTAGTCACCAAGCAACTTTTGGAGGAATTGAAGATGCGTTTCTTGTGAAGTTCAACACCAATGGTGTTAGGCAGTGGGCCACGTATTACGGAGGTATAGGCACAGATGTAGGGCGCGGTGTTAGTGTGGATGGCGCAGGAAATGTATACGTAACTAGTTGGACAGATAACACCTTTGCAAACGTGATACATTCAACATGTTCTCATCAAAACAGCTATAGCAGAGTAAATATAGACGCCGTCATTGTTAACTTCAACAGCAATGGTGTAAGACAGTGGGGCACACAATATGGCGGCAATGGCACCGACATGGCCTATGATTGTGCCATAGATATTTTTGGAAACGTGTATATGGTTGGCAAAACCGCAAGCACCAACAGTATCTCATCAACAGTTGCACACCAAGCCACGTTTGGCGGTGGTCCGCAAGATGCCTTTTTAGCTTCATTCAACAGCAATGGTGTAAGAAACTGGGGAACCTATTATGGTGGAAATGGCGATGAAGAATCTTGGGGGTGTTCAGTACATGTTACAGGACATATCAACATTGTTGGACACACCACAACAAGTACAGGTACTGCAGTAGCCACACCGGGCACACACCAACCGAACTTCGGAGGCGGAACATGGGATGTGTTCATTGCTCAATTTGACACGGCAGGTGTTAGAACCTGGGGAAGTTATTATGGAGAGACCGGTGACGAAGTAGGTTACGGTTGCAGTAGTGACAATGCGTTGCACTTCTATATCACAGGATCAACGGATAGCAACACAGGTAATGCCATTGCCACAGTTGGTTCACATCAACCAACGTATGGTTCAGGATGGGGCGATGCCTTTCTTGTAAAATTCTATGATTGCCCTGCACCCCTTGCCCCTAGCAATACCACAACCCCATCGAGTTTACGATACTGCGCTCCGGGATCCACCACATTGAATGTGATCAGTACATCATCCGTTGCCTGGTATGGTTCTCCCACATCAACCGTAAGCTTAGGTTCAGGCACCACATTTGTTACTCCTGTTCTGAATGCCGGTACACATACATTTTATGCAGAGGCCGTAAGTTCATGTACAGTAAGCGCCATTAGAACGGCCATTACCATCACGGTTGATCCTTTGCCAAACATACTGGCATTTGCAACACCTACCCTTGTGTGCGCAGGAAAATCAACCACATTGAGCGCACTTGGTGCCGATACCTACACCTGGAATACAGGAAGCACTAGTCCGGTGATCATTGAAACACCAAGTGTTTCAGGAGTGTACACTGTTACCGCAACCAATACCTTGAATTGTTCCAATCAACAAACAATAAGTATCTCCGTTTATCCACTCGATCCTGTATCCCTTACTGCAGCTTCGTATACAACGTGCCTGACCATTTTTGGAGGTAGTGCTGTTTCACTTACCGGTACTCCTTCCGGAGGATCTTATGGTGGTTCAAACGTTAGCGGCAATTTCTTTAACCCTACTGCACTAGGTATCTATCATCCAACCTATACCTATACGAATTCTGCAAATGGATGCGTAAATACAGCCAGCACCACAGTGATCGTTTATAGCTGTTTAAGCCTTACTGAGAACAGTACTGCCAACTCCTCTGTAAAGATCACTCCTAATCCAGGGCCTGGCATGTTTACCATTGAACAATTACCTGACCACACAAAAGAGATCGCAGTGTATGATGTTTCAGGTAAATTAATTCAAAAAGAAATTGCTGATATAAAAGAAGAATTAAATGATAAAAAT
>DAISHL010000215.1:0-4478 GCA_036822555.1 Bacteroidota bacterium
AATTATAAATTTCTCCGACTACGTGAAACAGCCATGAACTATTTGAATACAGTGGATAAAGACTATGAAGCAGAGCTTAAACCATTAATGGGAAAGATCTACGAGAAGGACGTTAAAACAACAACACGTGCCAATGCACTTGAGTATTTGAATACACACTATGCAAGCGATGCCACGGTAGCTAGTCTTAATGATGCAGCTTATAAGGAGTCTTCTTATGCGATCATTTCAGAAGCGCTGAAATACTACACCAAGAAAGATCCTAAGCTAGGCGTTGAAAAGGCAAAATTCTATGAGAAAGAGAACGGAAAGTCTATCTTATATACGATTGCGAGCATCTATGCAAATCATGGCTCAGACATTCAATTGGAATTCTTCAATGCCAACATGAAATATTTCGGAGGATTTGAATTGATCACCTACCTGAGCAACTACATCAAATTGGCCAAGAAGGCAGAGACGTCAACCGGCGCTATTTTGGCAGCACGTGATTTTGAAGTGATCGCAAGTGAAGGTGGTAAATTCACCAAAACAGGCGCAGTAAAAGGAATGAAGGATCTTTCGGCCATCTGGACCAAAAAGGAAAAAGAGTGGAAATCAAAAGTAGAGCTTGCAAAGAAAGAAGGTAAAGATGCTTCTAAACTTGAAGGAGAATTGAAGACCATCACAGAAACAAAAGACATCATCAATGGTTTGATCAAAGGGATCAACTAAAAGTAGATCATGCCTAATTAAAAAGCCATGTGAACTTTCACATGGCTTTTTTTGTGGAGGTGACTTATCTTTTATTCTTCTTGATTATTCTGAAGCAACACGTGTCCGGTATGGTATTCTTGTCGGCCACTCACTTCATTTCTGAAAGTAATGATCCAAACGTATACATCTTCTTTGCTAGGCTTGCCTTTGAAAGTTCCGTCCCACCCGATTTTAGGATCATTGCTGCTAAATACTTTCTCGCCCCAGCGGTTGTATATATCAAATGAATATTCCAGTAAGCCGATACCTATTGGCATGTAAATATCATTAAGTCCATTTCCATCAGGAGTAAATGTATTAGGGATCCAAAATCTGAATTCAGGTAATATCTTAACCAGTTTGCTGCGCTGGCTTGTACAGCCATATCTGTTGGTCACTAATTGAGTAACCATATAATCACCTGGCAGTTGGTAGGTGTTTTTCTCATTCATATAGGTGGATGAGTTTCCGTCCCCAAAATTGTAGTTCCAGCTCACCGCATCTGAACTGGACCTGTTCTCGAAATAGATCTCCGGATCAAAAATAGAGGTGAGTGATGGTGTAAATACAAAATCTGCATAAGGTGAAGGATTGACCGTAAATGTATTGATACTTGCTTTGGCAGTGTCAGGACAAATGCCATCGCGTATAACAGTTAAGGTTACACCATAAACTCCCGGCGGAGAGAATGTATGTGTAGGTTCGTAGATGGAATAGGTAGTTGTATCGCTGGTTTGCCATAGATAACTTACAGGATATTCACTTGAGCTACCATTGCTGAATGAAACGGTCATTGGGTCGCATAAACTTTCAGGAAAGTTTTTGATTATTGCCTTGGGCCGGTCAATGATCCTGACGGAGTCAATGAAGGAATCGATACAGGTAAATTGTTTACCGTATAATTTTATGAAGTATTTGCCGGGCTCTGTATATTTAATATTGGTTGGGTCTTTTGAGGTAGAATTGCTGGGAGTTGCAGCAGCACTGAAATCCCAATTGAAGGTGGCAGAATTAATATAGGTGCCTCGCACATTAAAGTTGAAATTGTTATTCTTTAAGCACTGCGCATTTTGGGGAAGAAAATCAATATTCAATCGCGGATAAACATAAAATGCTTTTTTAATGGTGTCTGCACATGGTTTGTTAGGATTCGCGATCAATGTTACATTGTATACTCCGGTATCAGGATACACGTAGGTTGGATTGAATGCATTCGAAGTGTCACTGAAAATCTCAGGAATGCCAAAATCCCAGTGGTATGAGGATGCACCGATACTTGTGTTCTTGAAGGTGATGGTATCGCCCTGGCATTTTGATTCCTGCTCAGCAATGGCACTTATAACAGTTACACTGCAGGACACAACATTGAATTGAAAATCGCGGTAATGTGTATTGAGCAAATTCCCATTCCTGTATTCTGCCACACACACGCTTACTACCCACTGTCCGTTAATGGTTGGAATACCGGTAAGAAATCCTGTTGATGAATTAACGGTAATGGATGGATTTGAAGCAATTGGATAACTGCCTGTGTATGGCGCTACAAAGCTCACAAGCGGATAGGGTGGCGGCGCTGATGCAGTTGGGCAGTTAGGTGGTGGATTTGGACAGAACGGACCGGAACTTGGGGCTCCGCTACCAATACTTGGACAACAGCCATCCAAGCCATTGTATGGGGTGCACAAAGAATACACCAATGAATCTCCATCCGGATCAGTTGCCTTGTGATCAAATTTTACAACTATACCATTGCAAATGAAGATCGGAGGGAAGTTGTCATAGCGTGGTGAATTATTCACCGGTGCTGCCTCAGGCCCGGGAATGTATGATTTGTAGGTTGAGCCTGTGCCTCCTGGAGAAATAAGATTTAAAATGGTGTTATTGCGGCAACAACGCTGGTAAACCAAATGGTAACCTCCGGCGAGTGGCGGCAGTTTAAGTGTGTACGTGTACTTACCTTCTTCAACACAAACGCTATTTGGGGTTTGTATGCAAGGACTGTTTATGCTGGGTGGTACGGGCGTTACAATTGGAGCTCCAAGATCAACCTGCTGGATCAAATTGCCAAAATTATCGAATACATGCAGATAAGCCACTGCGCCATTCGATTGACCGTCAAACGGAGCCTGACCGTTAAAACAATCGCGGTATACTTTAAGTGTAACCCGGTAATCGTTGTTGCCTAAATAATCGTAATAAAGCTCACCTCCAACAATATGTGTTCCCCATGCGTTTATATTACATAAAAGCACAGCCACCAATACAAGAATATGTTTCAGTTGTCTGATCAATTCGCTATTAGTAAAAGTAATAATAAATAAGCTATTTTCATTAACTTTGTATATATGAGGGCAGTTTTTAGTGCATTATTCGTCTTGTTTTTTATATCTGGTAAGTCCCAGCTATTAATTGGTCCAGATACCATTTCAACATTGCATAACAATTATTGTTTAAAGATGCCCTGGGCCGGTGGCATCAATGCAGCTATTTTTTCAAATGTGGATATCAATTACGATGGCAAGAAGGATCTTGTTATCTACGATAAACTGAATAATTCAGCGCTTGGCGCATTTAAGTGTTTTGAGAATATAGGTGCAAGTGGCCAAACCAAGTACAAGCATCGCCCGGAGCTAACCAAGAAATTTCCGCATATATACAATTGGGCCATATTTCAGGATTATGACATGGATGGAAAGGCCGATCTTTTCTGTTCTGTGACAGGTGGTATACAGGTATGGAGAAACATTGGCAATGTAACGTCAGGTTTGCAATTTACGCTGTCCTACTCCTTGCTTTATAGCGATTATAATTCGGGCGGGCCGCCAAGTGTGAGCAACATCTATGCTGGGCCTGTAGGTATTCCTTCTATTACCGATGTTGACAATGATGGAGACCTTGATATACTTACATTCAGCCCTACGGGTATTTACATCGAGTACCACAAGAACAAGAGTAAAGAGTTGTTCTCACATTCTGACAGCTTGAGATTTGAACTGGCAGATGGTTGTTGGGGAAAGATCAGTGAGAATGGATGCCTGGTGAGCTTAAGTCAGTGCCCAACCCGACCACCTAAGGACCTTCTCTCGGAACGCTCTCAAGGCATTAAACACGCAGGTGCCGCATTAATGGCTTTTGATAGCGATGGTGATGGTGATAAAGATCTGATCATTGGTGATATTTCCTGCAACACTATTGAGTATTGCCACAATAACGGAACTATAGCTAGTGCATTGATCACTGATACCACTAAACGTTATCCGAATTATCCGAATACGTCATCAACTACGCAGATCAAGTTCAATTCTTTTCCAAGCACCTATTATGTAGATGTAGACAATGACAACGTTAATGATCTGATCGCCTCGCCTAATACCTTTGGCAGTGAGAATGCTACAAGTGTATGGTATTACAAGAACACAAGCACTACAAATACAGTGAACTTTACCTATGTGAAGAACAATTTGCTTCAGGATGAGATGATCGATGTTGGACAAATGTCGAGACCCGTATTGCTTGATTATAACAGCGATGGTAAAAAAGATCTTTTGATAGGCAGTAATGGCATCTATCAGAATAACTCACGTAAACCAAGATTTTTTCTTTATGAAAATATCGGGACATTGGCTCAACCCGCATTTTCTTTGGTAAGTTCAGACTATGCCAACCTCTCTTCTGTTTTAAATGCGTCAGTCATCAGCGCAGTTCCTGCACCGGGTGATATTGATGGTGATGGTGATGTTGAT
>DAISHL010000216.1:0-4477 GCA_036822555.1 Bacteroidota bacterium
TTTTTATTGTTGTGGGGCCGGAGCTTGTTGCTGAGGCTGTTGTTGAGCTGGCTGTTGTTGCTGTGGAAGTGCTACTGCACTTTGAGCGCGTTCCTTCAATTTAGAACCTGCCTCTTCAGTTGTTTGAACAGCACCAGTTTTAGGAGCTAACATGATGCTTAAGAAAAACAAACCAATGGCTAAACCCCATGTTAATTTCTCAATCACTTCAGTACCACGCTTCACACCCATGATCTGATTCGCAGCACCAAACTGGCTTAGAATTCCACCACCTTTAGAGTTTTGAATCAATACAACTAGTATCAACAAAACACACACTAAAATCAATAATATCGAAAAAATCATAACTTAAATTTTTAATGTCCCTTTTTTAAATCTTCAATTAGGGACGCAAAGTAAATACTTTTATTTGGATATTTCAAACTTAAAATTTCATAAGCCCGTATGGCCTTACCAATATTCCCCTGAAGCGCGTAGATTTTTGCCAGTGTTTCGGTTACCAAATGCTCATTTTCCTGCAAACTTTCCTTTGCTTTTACATCTGGGGTATAGAATTTTGTGTCTTTATTGAGTTTGATGGCTCCCGGATTCATTTCAATGATCTTATCAATGATCATTTTCTTTTTATGCTTCACCATCTGCTCCTCCATGATCTCATCCTCTTTCTTTTCCGGGGAAACCTGTGTCGTCTGTTCTTTCTTCTCTTCCCGCTCCTTATCTGAACCCTTTCGTTCAGGAATTTCAACTTGACTCAACGGACCGCCATTATTCTTTTTAAGGAAACTCAACCACTGGCCAAAACTTGCGTCTTTCGGTAAAATTGCCTCATCTTTCTTGTTGGCCTCGTGGGTACGAAGGATCTCCTTCTCTACAAATGCTTCTACAATATCTTTCTGAATCTCCTTTTCAACCAATTGCTCCAGATTCTCTTCTGCAGAAATTTCTTTTGTGCCGGAATTCTCATTTTCAATTACTGGAGCTATGGATTGGATTTCCTTCACCGTTTGCACCGGTTCAGGCTTGATCTCTTTTATTTCAACGATCTCCTCTACCGTGGTGCTTTTTTTGGTTTGAATATCCGGAGTTTCATCCTTAGGCTCCGACTTAGATCTTATCTCTTCACTTACATCCTGTGGAATGGCCTCAACCTCTTTTGGCTTGGTCTTCTTATACAGGAGTTCATACAAATGATTACGATCCACTGCTACAATGGCTGTGTGTTTTATCGACCGCTGAAACAGCGACACATCAGATTGTTTGGAAGCAATGCTATAAAGTAAATGCGCTGTTTGAAAATATGGGAATTGCTCAGTTAATGCTGATAATTCCGGCAAGCTAAGTTCATTCAGCAAGTGTGGATTTGCAATATAACTATGTAACTTTTCAGCCCTCATTCCCTACCAATTGTTGAACGCTTTATTGAAGATATCCTCCGTTAACTGACGATTGATCTCTGTGATCAACTCTGCCTCTTTTGAAGACAAACTTTCAGTGCTCGGATAATCGGCAAATCGAGAGAACAATTGTTCAAAGTTCTTTGTCTCATCGAACTTATTGATGTATTTAACACTTACTGCAATCGTTAATCGGTTAGATCCTGCTTTATCACCGGCTTGAATGGCCACCGGCGAAACATTGTAATCTGAAATATACCCTTCAAAATGAAGATCTCCATTTTGCTTAACCAATGCTAAGTTGGTTTGTTGCGAAACCATGTCCCTAAGCTTTTCAGTAAAGTTCTGAGGAAGTGTTGGTGGTGCCAATGAAGCATTGTTGGTAAAGAAGGACACTGAAATTGTTTTTGCCTCCACCGGAATGGTTGCTCCGCTAAGAGATACGCGAGCCTTACATGCACCCATTGACAACAGAAGCATGCCAGAGAAAACCGCTACAAGATATGTGAGGATCTTTTTCACTCGCTGATGTTGTATTCGTTGATCTTTCTATATAAGGTTCGTTCGCTAATTCCCAATTCCTTGGCTGCATACTTGCGCTTGCCTTTATGTTTGCGCAATGCCTTCTTGATCATATCGATCTCCTTGTCCTGAAGCGAAAGGGTTTCCTCTACCTCAATGGTTTGTGGAGTGGTCATATTTTGTATCACTGGTTTATGTATGGTGATGGTTCCTGATTTATCAGGCATTGCACCGCCATGGTACACTTGCACTTCCTCTTTTGGAAGCAAATTCACAGAACCACCTCCTGCAACAATGATCTCGTGAACTACCTGTTTCAGATCATTCAATTCCTTTCGCAGATCAACAACGATCTTGTAGAACAGATCCCGTTCCTTGAATTCAGAGCCAGATTGACCGGCGCTAGCCTCACTGCGCATCAATACAGGTACATTGTTCGAATTGTACTGTGGCAAATACTTCAATAAGGTTTCCGCATTGATCTCACGATGTTTTTCTATGATACAGATCTGTTCAGTGATGTTCTTCAGTTGCCTGATATTTCCTGGCCAAAAATAATTGGTAAGCACTTGCTCTGCGTCCGTTGTTAGTTTAACAACAGGCATTCGGTATTTTGCCGAACAATTATTCGCAAATTTCCTGAACAATAAATGTATATCCTCTTTACGTTCACGCAATGGTGGCAAATAAATTGGCAAGGTATTCAAACGGTAATAAAGATCAACCCTGAATTTTTCCCTTTCGATGGCTTGATAAAAATCAATGTTTGTAGCGGCAACAACTCGCACATCGGTCTTTTGCACCTTGCTGCTTCCTACTTTAATGAACTCACCTGTTTCAAGCACACGTAGTAATCTTGCCTGCGTTGCAAGTGGCAATTCTCCAACCTCATCCAAAAAAATGGTACCACCATTGGCCACTTCAAAATATCCTTTTCGGGTTTCAGTGGCACCTGTAAAGGCACCTTTTTCATGTCCGAATAACTCACTATCTATAGTTCCTTCCGGAATTGCGCCGCAGTTAACGGCAATGTATGGTCCGTGTTTTCTTGCGCTGTACTGATGGATGATCTGTGGGAACACCTCTTTACCTGTTCCGCTTTCTCCATTGATAAGCACATTCAAGTCGGTTGGCGCAGCCTGCATGGCAATCTCAATGGCTCTCTCCAGCATTGGGGTATGACCTATGATCCCGAACTTGTTCTTTATCTCACTAATATTACTCATTTCAAAATTATACAAGACGCCAAAAATTAAGGTCTAAGCGTTATTGCCTTTGATTAGTTGTTTATTTTTCTTTTGGTACCATCCAACTGTGTATACCAATAATTACTCTACCACTTTTCCAATTAGCGTGCTGCTGGTGCATTGATCAGCAAACACATTAACGTACTCGCCCTTTTTATGATCACCTTTTGGAAAAACCACAACTGTATTCTGCGAATTTCTTCCCATCAACATTTCATCCGATTTTTTGGAAACACCTTCTATTAAAACTCTGTGTACTTTTCCTACCCCCTCAGCAGTGCGAAGACCGCTGTGTATGCGTTGAAGGTCTACCACATCTTGCAATCTTCTTTTCTTCACCTCTTCAGGAACATCGTCTTTGAACTTACGCTCAGCCAATGTTTTAGGTCTCTCGCTATACATGAACATATATGCAAAATCGTATTTCACTGCCTCCATTAACGATAGAGTTTCCTTATGTTCTTCTTCAGTTTCAGAACAAAAGCCAGTAATAATATCAGTGCTGATCCCGCAATCTGGAATGATGCGTCTCACCGCTGCCATGCGCTCAAGATACCATTCACGGGTATAACCTCTGTTCATCATCTCTAAAATGCGAGAGCTTCCGCTTTGAACAGGCAAATGAATATACTTACAAATGTTCTCGTACTTTGCGATCATATGGATCACCTCATCCGTAAGGTCTTTAGGATGTGAGGTTGAAAACCTTACGCGCAGATCAGGATGAACTAAGGCTACCTTTTCCAATAACTGAGCAAAATTTACAGAAGCCGCTTTTTGCTCTTCAGTCAATATTTCTTTCTTTAAACCGCCTCCGGCCCAAATATATGAATCTACATTTTGTCCAAGTAATGTTACCTCTCTGTAACCCGCATTGAATGCCTCTTTTGCTTCCTTTACAATACTTTCAGGATCGCGACTTCTTTCTCTTCCTCTGGTAAAAGGCACAACACAAAAACTGCACATATTATCGCAGCCTCTGGTAATGCTTATGAATGCAGAAACCCCGTTGCTACCTAATCTCACAGGGGTAAGATCGGCATAGGTCTCTTCTTTACTTAATATCACATTTATGGCTTTACGTCCATCTTCAGCTTCTTCAATTAAATTTGGGAGATCTCGGTAAGCGTCAGGACCAACCACAATATCTACTAATTTTTCTTGCTCAAGGAATTGTGATTTTAAACGTTCAGCCATACAGCCTAGCACACCAACTAGCGCTTTTGGATTCCTTTGTTTTACCCTTTTGAAATCGTTCAAACGATTCCTTACTTTTTGCTCTGCATTTTCACGAATGGCACATGTATTCACAAA
>DAISHL010000217.1:0-4469 GCA_036822555.1 Bacteroidota bacterium
CTATAACGCTTGCAGAATGTGGCAATATTTACTTTCTAAAAAAAGATTACAAGGAAGCGCTATCCTATCTTGAAAAAGCTAAGTCCATTGCCTCTGAGATAGAGGATTTCGATGCATTGACTGCTATCAACGATTTCTTATATCAGTATTACAAGGCCTTAAACAAAACTGATTTAGCTCTTAAATATTATGAAAAACATCATGAACTAAAGGAACTGGTATCCAGCCAAAATAAAAAGGACGAAATCAACAGATTGCGTTTTGAAAGTGAGTATGCCATTAAAACACAGCAGGACAGCATTAAAATGGCCAATGAACGGTTGATGAATCAGGAAAAGTTGAAGTCACAGATTGCTGAAATTTCGCGCGCCAAAACGGAAAAGACCGCATTCATCGTCTTTATCATTCTCCTGATCGTTGTGTCTGTTGTGATCTACAACCGCTTTAGATTAACTCAACAACAAAAGCTGATCATTGAGGCTAAGAACAAACAAACTGAAGAACAAAAACTGATCATTGAAGAGAAACAAAAGGAGATCGTAGACAGCATCAACTATGCAAAACGCATACAGGACTCATTGCTAGATAATTTTGAATCTGTAAGAAAATTCTTTTCAGAGGCCTTTGTGCTTAACAAGCCAAAAGACATAGTAAGTGGCGACTTCTACTGGATAAGCAAACGAATTCATGAAACCAAGCAACATTCAGAAAAGGAAAGCACCGTTAAGGAAATGTTCTTTATTGCAGTATGTGACAGCACAGGACATGGTGTTCCGGGAGGTTTCATGAGTTTATTGAACATGGCCTATTTAAGTGAATCAGTGAATGAAAAGAATATTTACGAACCCAATAAGATCTTTGATTACGTTCGCGAACGATTAATCAATACCATCAGTAAGAACGATCAAAAGGATGGTTTTGACGGGGTGTTGATGTTATTCGAAAAGGTGATGAGTTTCTCAAACAAAACACTTGTGAATACCAGTTATCACATGTCCTATGCTGCGGCATACAACTCTCCTATTTTGATACGCAATAAAGAACTGCAGGAACTCGACGCAGATAAAATGCCTGTAGGCTTTGGAGAAAGGAATGAGAACTTTACATTATACAAACTCGAACTTAATAAAGGAGATCTGATATACGTATACACCGATGGTTACGCTGACCAGTTCGGGGGCCCAAGAGGGAAAAAATTCAAATACAAACTATTAAACGAACTTCTGTTAAGTATCTCAAATGAATCACTTCATGGTCAATCAAAAAAACTTGAGAATACATTTGAAGAATGGAAAGGCAACATCGAACAGGTTGACGACGTTTGTATTATTGGTATTAAGATATGATCTAATGTATCCTGTATTCAGCAGTTACATCAAATACAGATCGCAACATCTTTTTTTCTTGATCACCAAAAACCAATCCACGACGCTCGAACACTTTCTCTGACGTCTCAAACAACTTTTCCAGTTTATATATCTGAAATCCTTCAGCGCCACCCCAACTGAAACTTGGTATATGAGTATCCGGAAAACCTCCACCGTACACATTTGCTCCTACCCCCACAACCGTGCCTGTATTGAACATGGTGTTGATGCCTGATTTTGAATAATCACCCATGATCAACCCACAAAACTGAAGACCAGTATCCACTTGGGATTTAGTTCTGTAATTAAACAATTTTACATTGGCGTAATTATTCTTCAGATTGCTATTATTCGTATCTGCTCCCAGATTACACCATTCACCCAAAACACTATTGCCTAAAAATCCGTCATGAGCCTTATTTGAGTATCCGAAAATCACGGAATTGTTCACCTCTCCGCCAACCTTACTGTGCGGCCCAATGGTTGTAGGACCATAGATCTTGGCGCTTAACTTCAATGCGCTATGTTCGCATAAGGCAAATGGACCTCTTACCACAGAACCTTCCATTACTTCAGAATCTTTTCCCAAATATATTGGTCCGTTCTTTGTGCTTAATATACATGCCTCTGCAATCACACCTTCCTCTGCAAACACAAGTGAAGGATCACCAATAACGGTTACACTATTACTAAGTGGCGCACCTTTTCTGCCTTTAGTGATAAGTTCAAAATCTTGCTTAATGGCATCTCCATTCTTCTGGAAGATCTCAAATACTTTGGAGATAAATATAAGCTCGCCCTGAAACTCTTTCTTCAACACATTGCTTATCAACTTAAATTCCTCCAAAGAGCCTTTGTAAGCAAGCACCTGTTCCTTGTATGAATAACACTCGCCATGCACCATATCCTTTATAGTGCCTACAAGGGCAGCAGAAGGGGCAGCAGATGCATTGATGAAAATATTCGTTTGCTCTATCCTGGAAGGAAACATCTCATTCAAGTGTTCCTGAGTATAACAGCTCTCATTCGCATCCGGGAAATGAGCTTTCCACTTCTCTTCTATAGTGAGTATACCAATTCTAATTCTGGCTACCGGTCTGGTATAGGTCAATGGGAGAAGGTCTTCCCAAATCTTTCGGTCATCAAATAATACAATGTTCATAGATCAGTTTGAGGTCTTTTCTGTGATCTTAAATTCAGTGCGCCTGTTGAGTTTATGTTCTTCCTCTGAACACTCAACATTATTGGCACATTTATTCAAAAGCTTTGTTTCGCCATATCCAACGGCTGTGAGTCTCTTCTTGTCAATACCTTTCGAAACAATATAATCCACTGCAAACTGAGCACGTTTTTTCGAAAGAGCCATGTTATACTGGTCACTTGATCTTGAATCGGTATGCGAACTTAACTCTATCAACAGTTTTTGATTTGACTGAAGAACAGTGATCACTTTATCCAATACCTTTTGTCCTGCCGCATCAAATTTATGATCTGCAAGTCCGTAATAGATATTCTCAATGATCGTCAGCGCTTCAGCCTCCTTCTTGTTTTTCATTTCAAGAACAGCCAACCTAGGGTCATCCACCACAAACTCTCCCATGAGTGATTTATCAGCCTCTATTACTTTGAACGTGAACTTACCTGCGCCATCTTTTGAGATCACCTTGTAAATTCTTCCTTTGCTGTCCGCTATGTATAATTTCTTAAGTCCTTTGAATACAGGATCGTTCTCATCGGCCTCAAATATGTAACTCTTATCAGCACTTAGATTCCTGAAATTGAACTTACCTGTTTGAGATGTAGTGAATTCCTGTGATTTAGAGCCTGCAACATCTTCACGCAATTTCAATTTTGCATTTGGGATCGGCTTCTGATTCTCATCGTATACATAGCCAAAGATGTCCATGATCAGATTATCGTCATCCACATCCATTTCACTGATCAAACTTTTCTCAGCAGACAGGATCTTGAAATTCATCTTCCCTTTTCCCGTGTAGAAGGTCTTCAACTCTTTACCGCTTTTGTTGGTCAAAGTGATCTTTGTGTTCTCAGGTAAGGAGATGACACTATCCTCCATTGTTACCATGTAATTCTGATCAGCAGCGATATTCCTGAAACTGAAAGCACCAAATTCATTGGTGGTAGTCTCTTCGATCACATCACCATACTCATTCACAATTTTTAGTTTTGTGTTCTTCAGTGGCTTGCTTGGGTTTTCACCATACAACAAGTTACCTGCCAGCGTAAGATCATCATTTGTGTACATTTCAGGCAAACCACTCTTATCTACATGTAAATTGAGGAATACAAATTTATCATTGCCGCTTTTATTGGTTACCCGTTGTATCACTCCGTCACCATCCGCAAGGAAATAACGTGCTTTGCCTTTGGATTGAGGGTCATCACTGTCAACAATGGCCATGTACTTCTTTTCGGCGTCAAGATTCTTGAATTCAAAATACCCTTTCGAATCGGTTTTAACCTTGTCAACCACCGTACCATTCTCTTCCTTTAAAGTAACCTCAACTCCTTTTGCAGGATTATTGTTATTCTCGGTCAATAAAATGGTTCCGGAGATCATTAACGATTTATCTGTAAAATCAAAGAAATAGATATCATCCTTGCCTTTACCTCCAGTTCTGTTGGAAGAGAAATAACCAAGAGTATCATTGATGAAGGTGATCCCGAAATCATCAAAACTACTATTCAAATTCATTCCTTCATTTCTGTTAAGGATCCATTTTCCATCAATTGTCTTTGCCGTATAGATATCCAAACCTCCATAACCGGGCAATCCGTCAGAGGCAAAGTACAGTATTCCGTTTGATCTCATGGTAGGAAACATCTCGTTGCCACTGGTATTGATATCAGGACCCAGGTTCACGGGCTTTTCCCACTTATTGCCATTTTGTTTGCAAACCCAAATATCCTTTCCTCCAAAACCACCCGGCATATCACTTGCGAAGAATAACATCTTTCCGTCTTTGCTAAATGTTGGATGTGCAACTGACTAATCATTACTGATATATTCGAAGGGAGTAAAGAGACCCCAATTACTGTCGTGCACTCTTGCAAAGTACAACCTAGCAGATGAAATCTTAC
>DAISHL010000218.1:0-4446 GCA_036822555.1 Bacteroidota bacterium
AAACTTCAAGCACAGGTCATACATGCCTGCCGCAGTATCAACACCAAACGCTCTTGGGGTAAATCCTCCGGCATCAGATTCCAATGCGGCCACATGTTTCAATTTTTTATCTGCTGCCTCCTTCGCGTAAGCATTGCCTCCACCCAAACCGTTCTCTTCATTCATAAAACAAACCGTTCTAATGGAATTCTTTGGCTCAATGTTCATTTTTTTGTACATGGCTATGGTCTCAATGGTTTGAACAATGCCTGCCCCATCATCGTGTGCACCTTGTCCGTTATCCCAACTATCTATGTGACCACCGGCAATGATGTATTCATTTGGTTTCTCGCTGCCTTTGATCTCTCCAATTACATTAAAGGAAGGTGCATCCAGATAATTCTTTGAAAAATTCTGAAGGAACATGGTTAGTTCAGGATCCAAGGACAACATGCTGTACAATTCGTCTGCCGCGGTATAACTGAGTGCAAAAGCGGGGATCTTTGTTTTGGAGACAGTGGTATCATACTTCATATTGCCTGTATGCGGTGAATCGTTGCGTAAACTTGTCATGCTGCGACCCACTGTTGCCACAGCACCATACTTGGCAGCTTTGCTGGCTCCTTGCGACCTGTATGGAACAGTTTCTCCATAGGTTGAACCAGGGATGATCTTTTTATCATCAAATCTTACATTGTAAAAAACGATCCTCCCTTTTATTTTTTCCTCACCAAGTTTCTCAAGTTCTTCAAAGGATTTTACGGCAATAACCTTTGCTGGTAATCCGGCTGCAGGAGTAGACACACTGCTTCCAAGAGTGATGAGAGAAAGATCTTTAAGCTTCTATAGCTTCGCGCTGTTCACTTTACATTTCTCCTTTGCGCCTCTCTCCCAATGCGGCACCATACATGGCTGAAGATATACGGTGTCTGCGCCCGCCTCATACAAGGCCTTTTTAGCCCAGTAAACAGCCTTTTCTGCATTTTTACTACCGCTCAATCGTCCGCCTATTTTGGTTGCCAGATACTCTAAATTCGAGTAGCATTTGCTTTGCGTCAAAAAATAATCATAGATCTTGCGAACAGTACCTGTATCACCTGCCTGAGAGAATGCATTAAAACTTACGATGCTCGTGAAGGCTATTGTTATTAGTTTTTTCATATTTCATTAATAGTTTGAACCGGAACCACCACCACCAAATTTTCCTCCACCAAACTCCACTCCCTGTTGTTGAGGGCTTGCGGCAGAGCCAAAGCTTTGAGCAATGGCAAGGGCTTCGGCATTGGTCTTTAAAAAATTATCCTCATTCGGATCATCTTTGAAGGTGATGCCGTGTTTGTCTGTTCTTAAATACTTAATGGACATATAGGATAACACCATCATGATCAAGCCAGCCAGTGTTAAGGTTACCTCCGGATGTCCCAAACTGAAATAATATTTGAACGTAAGCACTGCAAGGGCGATCAGGATCAATCCGCTCCAAACGCCATATTTATCCTTATGTTTCAATCCGAAGTACAAATACACCAAAGGTACAAGCGCTGTAAACACATAAAAGAAAAATGCGAAAGGTATGTCTTCGTTCTCCGACAAGTTCAGGTTAAAAAATTCAACACTGCTTTCTCTGATCACATAATAATTGCCTGACATATAGAACACCAACATCACCAGGGTTCTGGCCACATAAAGGCATTTGCGGTAATGCGAATGTTTTTGGTCAGAGATCAACTTCCGGAACAGAAAAAACAGTAAGGCAGAAAGGATCATGAATGCAAATGGAATAATGAATTTGGCGATACTGCCTAATTTCATTAGTACAACAAAAACAAGACAGTACAAGCATATCACGGCTGCAATGCTTGCTATTCTGTCTATATACCTCACAGCAGCAACTAATAAAACAGGCAACATGATCAGGAACCAAAGCATAAAACTACTTTCCTCATTCATATCGCCGGCAAAAATACTAATGGCAAAAACGGCACCGGTAAAACTTAATGCAGAATACAACAAGGCATCATCCATGCCATTGCCAAACCTATTTCGCCATTGTATGAATTTCTCCAAGAAAAAGAAGCATAGCCCTGCAAACAACACATTCATAAAGATCCAATACCCTGTCAAGGTATCCAGCACAGAAAAAATGGCCACAGTAAAAAGCGTAAAAAATCCCATGGCAGCAGACACCATGAACAACATGAAAACGAACAGACCTAAACGAATAAACACATTGGGCTTATATACTGACAATGGATAGGCCTTTAAAATAGCTGCCATTTCAGTAACATTCAATTGTCCGTTACTGAACCAGTTCCTGGCCTTTTGCTTAATGGCCAGATGCTCAAGTATGTCTTTATTGTAGGCTATCATGGCGGTTGATCTTTAAGATCCGTTTATAGAATACAAAAAACAATACCACTCCAACACATGAAGCAGCAAGAAACAAAAAGCCTAATACAAAACTGAATTCATTGCCTATTTCGGCAAGAAAGTTAAAGAACACATAGGTAAACCCGATGTAGGTATACAACACTGCAAGAAATAAAAAGAAAAAGGACTGTTCGCGGATGGCATACTTTAAATAGTAGAAACCAACGGCCAGTAGAAACAGAAAGCTTACAACCTTATAATCCTTATCAAACAAGGCGGCCAGCGTAACAATGAACAGAATATTGGCAGCAAAATTATTGTAACTGAACCCAAAGTGCTTTTTGATGTTTTGTTTATCTGAGTAATATGAAAAGGCTGCAAGCGTTATTCCAACTGCCAATCCGGCCATTAAAATACCGGTTTCAGTAAGATCGTTCTCTGACAGAAGATCGGAAGGCCTTACAGAAATGCCGGCCCACGCAGCCAACCCTGTAATGCCTAATGACAGGATCCCTTTATGATCGAAACTATAGGCAGCCCAAAAATAGACGATGGTAGGAATAAGCGTTGCCAATCCGTAATAGGTGCCAAAGACTGTATATTGATACTGCAGATATCCCAGAAAAACGCCAAGCAACAAGCAGGCCAACAACACTACATAATCAAATAATGGAGATTCGTAGGTGACCTCCTCACGTGTAAATGGTTTTTTATGTTTGAATGCGTAATAAAAACACCCTAAACATGCAGCAAAAATGGATGCTAAAATTACCTGATGCCCAATGGTATCAATATTCTTATACACCAGAATGCTGATGCCCGACACCAACAACATGATCCCGAGGTATAGAATGGTCTTCAGCTCCCAGTGCACAGACATGGGCTTGGCATCGTCAAAAGCCTTTATGGCCTTTGCCTTCTCTTCGGTAAGAATCCCATCCCTCAACAATCTTTCTGAGACATTCATGCTGCTTATTGATATCTAATTTACAGAAATGTTTTGGTAATTACTTCACAACAATAGCGCTTACAAGTTCATAGCCACAAAAGGCATTGATCTTCTTTACGATCTGTTCTTTGCTGTACATCACTTCATTTTTAACTGCTGCCGAATCAAGCGATACAAACACGTTCTTGTGGTCATCAAAATATATGGCGGTGGTATGATTGGCAATAAGCTTCCCCGCAATCTCGTCCCATGCATTCTTAACAGCAAAACGGCTTAGTTTCACATCCAGCTTTTCTTGTTTGAGCATGGCATTGATGGCATCGCCCAGTTTTACTAAATTATTCTTTCCTCTGCTCATACCAGTTCTTTTACATTTGCATTGTTCACTTCAAACAGTTTACTGCTTATACCATCTCTCATGAAAAGACCGGCCATTCTATCAGGATGTGTATCTGTAATGAATACCTGACCGAATTCATTCCCTTTTACAAGCTCAATAAGTTTACCAAAGCGTGCCTCATCCAGCTTGTCATACACATCATCCAAAAGCAACAATGGCTTCACATGTTTCTTATCCTTTACATATTGAAATTGCGCTAGTTTTAAGGCAAGTAAATACGATTTTTGCTGGCCTTGTGAGGCAAATTTCTTTAACGACAGTTCATTGATCTTAAATTCCAGATCATCCTTATGCGGACCAAGGGTGGTATACTCCAGGATCCTGTCCTTAGGCAAGCAAGCCATTAAAGCTGCCTTGAAATCTCGTCCCTCTAGTGAATTCTCATAAACCAGTGATACAGTTTCCTTTTCATCGCTGATCACATTGTAAAAGTGATTGAACATCGGTATGAAAGAACTCAGAAAGTCATGTCTTTTCTGTATCAGCGTATTACCATAGATCACCAGTTGCTCATCCCAGATATCAAGCAAGGTAGAATCCATGCTATGGCTTTTGGCGAACTGCTTCAATAATGAATTGCGTTGCTTAACGGCATTGGAATAAGAGATCAAACTATCCAGATACACCTTATCGTATTGCGAAATAATGCTGTCAATGAATTTTCTTCTTACCTCACTAACGCCCCAGATCAATTCATTGTCGTTCGGACTGATCATCACCAAGGGATAAAGTCCTATGTGATCAAATA
>DAISHL010000219.1:0-4444 GCA_036822555.1 Bacteroidota bacterium
AACGGGTGGCGGACGTGTAGCTAACGGAGCCATTGAGACCCTGAGCGCACTGAGAATACGCAAAGTAACAGCTGATGAGTTCCTGATGGCTTCATTCCGTGAGCCTGTATATTGTCAGTTGAATCCACGTGATTATGTGGAGCGTCCTGATGATCATAATTTCGATCTCAACGATTTTTTCAAACATCCAGAACATTTCGTTTCTAAATTCCCAGCCTATACCAAGGTTACTGATCTGTTCATCTCTGCCCATTATTGGGATCCGCGTTCTCCGAAAATGTTCGATCGTAACGATATGAAGCAGCCTGATTTCAGAATGAGTGTGATCGCGGATATAACCTGTGATATCGACGGAAGCGTACCTACCACCATTCGTGCGAGTACCATTGCACAGCCATTTTACGGATACAACATCAAACAAGATAAAGAGGACCTTCCATTCAATAAAGACACCATATGCATCATGGCGGTAGATAATTTGCCTTGCGAATTGCCACGCGACGCGAGTGATGATTTTGGTAAAGATCTTACAGAACGCGTACTTCCTTATTTGATCGAAGAAGATAAGGATACCGTGATCGAACGCGCTACCATTTGTAAAGATGGCAAGCTTACTGAGCCTTTCAACTATTTAAGCGATTACGCTTATTCTTAAAAACCGGAAGCAAAGTGGATGTAAAATCCGCTTTGCTTTTGTTTATTGAAGCTATATTCCAGCCTCATTACAAAATCATAATACGTTATTAGGTCTAATCCCACACCATACCCCAGTTGCCAACTGTTCGTCATGGTGTTGGTATTCACGTAATGTTTTTCTTGCACATAACCTGCATCCACAAAGGCATTCAGGTAAGCATAAAACGGAACAGTGCTAAACGATCTCATTTTCTTTAAAGCACCAACTTCGTGGAACTTTGGTTTGATCAATTGATATCTTATACTGTTCTTGGTTAAAAAGTAATTTTGACCGTCGATCACATTGTATTCGTATCCTCTGATGAAATTGGAATAGCCTAAAGCCTGATTGTATATATAGGGCACTCGTTGCTCAGTATTTACTAGGCGCCCGCGCCATAAACTTGCTATATTGAATTTAGGGTGTAAAGGAACGAATTGCTTGTATGTGAGTACAGTTTGTGCGTAATCCAATGGAGAGTCATCACTGATGTTTAAACCATCTTTTGAAACAATGATGTCCAGAACGGTTCCTTGCAATGGGTAGATCTTGTTGTCGCGGTTGTCAAATGTTCCTCTGTAGCTAAGGCTAATGTATTGCATGGTGTTCGATGGCTCTTTCAGATAGAATGCATTCAATGATCGGAGGTGGTCAGAGATCCTGACACGGTATGCACCTATATCAAAGGCATGGTACTCAAATAAGCGGGGTCTCAGAAAAAATCCTGCTCTTATGCTGTTATCGGTCCGTAAATGATCAGCATCGTCCACCACAAATTGCTGTGTATTGTTCAGCGTGGCATAAGATAGTTTATTGAATTCATTGAAGGCATATTGCACATAGGCTCCCAGCGTTTGTTTCTCGTTCAAATAGGGCAATCTGTAAATCACTAACAATTGATTGGCATAGCCAGTTCTGAATTGTAACATCAGTCTGTCCTTTACGCCCGAGAAATTATCAAGATACAATTGCATGCCATAGGCCAGTCTGCCCGGGTCTTTTGTTTTCCACCAGGAGTTGATGTTCCTGTCGAGATAATCTACAAATGGTATAGGCCATATGTACCAACGTTCTTTCATTTTGATGGTATAGTCAATGGTCTTACTACTGTCGTTGATCTTGCTTTGAATGCTGTCGTAAATGAAAAGTTGCGTATTAAAGATGTTGAATTCTCCGCGGCGTTTGATGTATTCATGATTACGGAGGGTAAGTGTATCACCTTCCTTTTTAATGAGTTCACGCAGAACGATCTTGTCCTTGGTTTTTTTATTGCCAATAAGTTGAATGGAGTTCACGCGGTAACGTGATGCACTGTCTACAGTTTGAGCCTTAACTGAAAAGATGAGAAAAAGTAAAGCGGCGGTAAGTATGTTAAATATTGAGGAAATGGAGGAATTCATTGAGTTTATCCTTCAATCCACTTTCAAAATCACTTTGATGGAACGTTGCCTTTACATGGTAGTTGTAGCGGTTGAATGTTTGAATGATACGAGCCATGTCTTCAACATTCACCTTGATGGTGATCTCCATCTTCACGCTATCCGGAATGGACGATACGTGCAGGCTTAACACCTTCGCATCGTTGCCTTCAATAATATTTCCTATCTGTGTGAGAGAGTAGTCGTTCTGATTCATTTCAAGTACAATCACACCACCCGGGTTTTGAATGGCTGTCATGTTGCTTAAATTCTGAACAATACCTTTCAAAGTAATGCAACCTTTGTACATTTCCTTTTCATCCAGAACAGGTATAAGGGTAAGGTTCAAGCTGTTCATCAACTTCACAAGATCATAAGTGTGCTGATAGTGATGGATGATCGGTTTAAGCATTGGAACTTTGATCTCACTGATCTTCTGATCAGGATGTTCGTAATCCATCAGGTCATTTTCACTTACCACGCCAACCAATTCACGGTTTTCAACTACGGCCAAATGCGAGACCTTGAACTGTTCCATCCAGTCCAATGCCAGCTCAACCGTGTCTGAGGTCTTCAGTGGCGGTATCTCGTCGGTTATAAGATCAGAAACAAGCATATTATTTCCTCAAATTTAGTGATTTAAATTAGTAGTTTTACAGCAAATTTCAGGGCATGACGAAGCTAAGTGTTAATATTAATAAAATCGCCACCTTACGCAATTCCAGAGGCGGCAATACACCTAACGTGATCCAATGTGCACTGGATATTGAGCGTTTTGGGGCTGAGGGTATTACAGTGCATCCTCGTCCTGATGAGCGCCACATACGTTACAGCGATGTGATTGCACTGGCACCCTTATTGAAAACAGAGTTCAATATTGAGGGCAATCCTGTGGAGGATAAATTTGTTGATCTGGTATTAAAGGTTAAGCCTGCACAAGTCACCCTGGTGCCCGATTCAGAGGGGCAGCTCACTTCTGACCATGGGTGGGATACGATCAAACACAAGCATTATCTGATCGATATCATTGAAACGTTCAGGTCAAATGGCATACGTACAAGTATTTTTGTGGACCCTGATGTGAAGATGATTGAAGGGGCAAAAGAAACGGGTACCGACAGGATAGAATTGTATACCGAGTCGTATGCGCATTATTACAGCAGCAAGCGTGAAGAGATCATTGCCCCATTTGTAAAGGCAGCCATCAGAGCCAATGAGCTTGGTTTGGGTATCAAAGCCTGACATGACCTGAGTTTGCAAAATTTGAAAAATTTCAAGCAACATATTCCAGGCTTGTTGGAGGTGTCTATTGGTCATGCTTTGATCAGTGATTCAATATACTTTGGTTTAGAGAATACGGTGCAAATGTATTTACGTGAACTTAAATAATAGTCTAATTATCTCATCATCTAATTAACTAATTATGAAATTGGCTTATAGAGAATACGGGCAAGGAACGCCAATGGTGATATTGCATGGTTTATTTGGCCAAAGTGATAATTGGAATACTCTGGCGAAACAGTTTGCCGAAAAAGGATTTCGTGTATTTACCGTAGATCAAAGGAACCATGGATTGTCGCCACATAGCGATCTTTGGACCTATAATCATATGGCAGAGGATCTTAAGGAATTCATCGATGAACACGGATTGGATAAGCCGGTGCTGCTGGGGCATAGCATGGGAGGTAAAACTGTGATGTATTTCAATTATTTGTATCCGAATGTGGCGGGTAAAGTGATCATTTGCGATATTGCAGCAAGAGCGTATCCTCCGCATCATAACGAAGTATTGAAGGCACTTCATTCGGTAGATTTCAATGAGGTAAAAACGCGCAAAGATGCAGAACATGTATTGGGTTTGCATATTTCCGATTTTGGTACCAAGCAATTCTTGCTTAAGAATATCTATTGGAAGGATACCGAGAACAATGTCATGGACTGGCGTTTTAACCTGAAGGTGATCAGCGACAATTACGACAATATCAGTTTTTCAGTTCCGGAGTACCACAGCACCTTGCCATGTTTAGTGGTAAAGGGCAGCAGGTCTAATTACATATGTGCCGATGATGAAGCGGAATTCAGGAAGCGTTATTCAGATGTACGCATTGTAAGTATTGATGGAGCAGGGCATTGGGTGCATGCAGAAAAGCCAAAGGAATTTTATGAGGCCGTTATGAGTTTCTTGGCTTAAAATTCGTCTAATAAAATCCAAGTTTCAGAGAAAAAGTTTAGAAAAGTAGAGAGTATTTCACATCTTCGGTGTCATGCAAAATTTTATCCTTGTAAAACTTCAAAAGTATGTGCCTGTGAATTTGCACACTGAACTTTCTGAAATGCCTGTAAAGGTATT
>DAISHL010000220.1:0-4440 GCA_036822555.1 Bacteroidota bacterium
TAAAGAGAACAAAGAGAGTTTAGATCAGGGCTTAAGCAAGACCAAGGAGAGTTTCTTCGGAAAACTTTCAAAGGCCATTGCCGGAAAAAGCACCATAGATAGTGATGTTCTGGATAATCTTGAAGAGATCCTTATTAGCGGTGATGTTGGCGTGAAGACCACCATAAAGATCATTGAGCGAATTGAAGCTCGCGTAAAACGCGATAAATACCTGAGCACATCTGAGCTCAATACCATTCTTAGAGATGAAATTGCTTCCGTTCTTGATGAGAACAAAGGCAAACAACACTTGATCGATTTTACAGCTGAGATCCCTCAAAAACCCTATGTGATATTGGTTGTTGGTGTGAATGGTGTAGGTAAAACCACTACCATTGGCAAACTTGCGTACCAATTCAAACAGGCCGGAAAATCGGTGATGCTTGGTGCCGCTGACACCTTTAGAGCTGCTGCTGTTGATCAGCTGACCATTTGGAGTGAACGTGTTGGCGTACCAATTGTAAGTCAGGGCATGGGCGCAGATCCTGCCAGTGTTGCATTTGATACTTTAAGCAGTGCCAAGGCAAAAAATGCAGATGTTGTGATCATTGATACTGCAGGCCGATTACACAATAAGATCAATTTAATGAATGAGTTGAGTAAAATCCGAAATGTGATGAAAAAGATCATTCCGGATGCCCCTCACGAAGTATTATTGGTGCTTGATGGCAGCACTGGTCAAAACGCCATAGAACAATGCAAACAATTTACAGCCGCTACAGATGTGAATGCCTTAGCTGTTACAAAATTAGACGGAACGGCCAAGGGAGGCGTAGTTATTGGTATTTCAGATGAATTCAAGATCCCGGTAAAATACATTGGTGTTGGAGAAAAAATGACCGACCTCCAGGAGTTCAATGCTAAGGAATTCGTAGACAGCCTTTTCAAAAACTGATCATAAAGGTTTAAATGCATTTAATCTAAATTTTTAGAACATCCCTTCTTTTTTCATACATTTGGTTAAATCAATAACCATTTACGCATGAAAAAAATTTACTTCACACTTTTGGCCTTGGCTGCCTTTGCGTTTGCCAATGCTCAATTAACCTTAACCAAAGCCATCAACGAACCTGCCACAGGTGACCTTACCATTAAAAAGGGGTACGATTCTGTTGGTGTAATTCCTAAGAACACTGGCGCAGGCCTTGTTTGGAATTTTGGTGCATACACTCAAAACACTGTTACATCAAGTTCTAATTATTCATTGGCCTCTGCTGCGCCTGAATCGTCATTGTTTCCATCAGCAAATCTTGTTGAATACTCGAGTTCAGGAGATAAACTTTTCTGGAGATCGGCCACTACACCAACTACCCAATTTGAATTAATGGGCTTATATGTATCAGCAGGTGTAGAACTTAATTTAACTCAAGATCCTGCAATATTGGCCATTTGGCCTATTTCTATGGGTTCATCGATCACTGATGTTGGAACCGGTACACTTAGCTTAGGTACATCCACAGGTATTGTTACCAATACCGTGAACAATGTGGCCAGCGGAACAGGAACTGTGATCCTGCCTGGAAATGTGTCTTTCCAAAACATGTTGCAGGTTAAATCAACACAAACCTTATATGCAACCGGTGGTTCTGGCATGGGTTCGTTCACGATCTCAATCAGATCAACAGATTACAATTATTATCACTCTTCACAGAAATACCCACTGTTGGTAGTAAGTTATGAGAATCAGGTACAAAGCTCGATCCTTGGTCCCACAGTTACCACCAAAGCTAGCGTTGAAGTGAATAATGCTGTATTCACAGGATTGAATGATAAGAATTTTGAAGCAACATTTCAGATCTTCCCGAATCCAGCAAAGAATGCCTTCAATGTTGAATTAACTAACGATGGCCTTAACACAGGCACCATTGAGATCTATAATGCAACAGGACTATTGGTAGAAGCCATTTCACTTGGCAATGCAAGTCTTTTAAAGCGTTCAGTAGAAATTGAACATTATGCACCAGGACTATACTTTGTAAAAACTACCATTGGTACAAAAACCTCTACACGTAAACTGATCAAAGAATAATAGACATTGAATTCAATAAAAAAGCCGATCAAACATGATCGGCTTTTTTATTCGTTGTACGATTAATCTATACAGTCATAATTTCCTTTTCTTTTTGCTGAATGTGTGCATCAATTTTTGAAACACTTCCATCCGTTAAATTCTGGATCTTCGTTTCAGCATCCTTTGCCTCATCCTCAGGTAAGCCATTCTTCTGAAGTTTCTTAATGTTCTCAATGGCCTCTTTACGAACATTTCTAACACCGATCTTTGCATCTTCACCTAACGACTTAGCAGTCTTTGTAAGATCTTTACGGCGCTCTTCAGTTAATGGTGGCACCACTATTCGGATGATCACACCATCGTTCTGAGGATTAAATCCAAGGTTTGCCGCCTGAATAGCTTTTTCAATAGGTGTTAACATGCTTTTTTCCCATGGTTGCACAACAATGGTTCGCGCATCCTGTGTGTTCACGCTTGCCGTATTGCTGATAGGTACTCTGCTTCCATAATAATCTACCATCACATTTTCAAGCATGGCCGGATTGGCTTTACCAGCGCGTACTTTGGTTAACTCTTGTTCCAAATGACGGATCGATTTATCCATCATTTCCTTTGCATGATCTAAAGTTGATTTTACGTCGTTCATATACTATTTTATTTTTTAAACTGCTACTGCCGCTTTGATGTGCGGATGTGGATCATAATTTTCGAGAGTAAAATCCTCGAATTTAAAATCAAATATACTCTTTACTTCCGGATTGATCTTCATGGTTGGTAAGGTTCTGAAATCACGCGTTAATTGCAGCTTTGCCTGATCAATGTGATTCAGATATAAATGTGCATCGCCCAAGGTATGCACAAATTCTCCGGCTTTAAGCCCACATACCTGCGCCACCATCATGGTTTATAAGGCATAGGATGCGATATTGAATGGCACACCTTAAAATATATCGGCACTGCGCTGGTATAATTGGCAACTTAATTTTCCATTGGCCACATAGAACTGAAAAAATGCATGGCATGGTGGCAACTTCATGTTCTCAATGTCTGACACATTCCAGGCACTTACGATCAATCTTCTAGAATCCGGATTTTTCTTGATCATCTCTATCACCTGAGTGATCTGATCTATATGCCCCCCAATTGGTTTAGGCCAGATACGCCATTGATGCCCATATACGGGACCTAAATTCCCATTGGCATCTGCCCATTCATCCCAAATGCTTACACCGTTATCCTTGAGGTATTTGATGTTCGTATCTCCCTTTAAAAACCACAGCAATTCATGTATAATGGATTTTGTGTGTAATTTTTTTGTGGTGAGCAATGGAAAGCCTTGTTCTAGATCAAAACGCATTTGATACCCAAAAACACTTATCGTTCCGGTACCGGTGCGGTCTTCCTTCTTTACCCCCACATCCAGCACATGCTGCATAAGATCATGATATTGCTTCATCGTGTTTAATTTACTGATACAAAAATAAAAATCCCCCTGCAATTACATCAGGGGGATTTTTACTTTTTTATAACAATCAGTTCTTACTTCATCAGAGTAACGTGGCCTTTGAATTCACGTTTGCCAACGCCATTTCCTCCTATTACTTTTACTTTGTAGATATATACACCGTCAGCGGCTTTAACACCTTTAACAGTGCCATCCCAACCTTTATTCAGATCCTTAGATGTATAGATCAAGGTGCCCCAGCGATCAAAGATCTCCATCAGATAACCCTCCTGCTTTAACCCCAGCCCTTTTACATTAAATACATCGTTGATGTTATCATCGTTAGGTGTGAAGGTGTTCGGAATATACACTGCAAAGTCTTCGTCTACCAAGATGATCTTGAATACCGTATCAACGCATCCATGCTCATTTGTTACTACAAGCATCACAGGGAATTTTCCGTTGTTATCATACATTTTGGTTGGGTTTTTTGCAGTAGAGGTATCAACACCGCCAACATTTAAGCTATTCATGAATTCCCAATTGTATGTGAAGGTCTTACCATACTTTGCAGTAGGTAAAAAAGTTACATAGTTGTTCGCCGTTGTAGGCGTTTCAGGATCCCAACTAAAGTCAGCGCCTGGTTTCGGGAATACTGTGATCGGTTGGTTAGTGTATGTAAATACACCTTTACAACCATTGTTTCCTACCGTTGAAATTGTTGCATAATGCGTTCCTGCAGGCAAACAAATATTGATACTGTCACCTTCAAACACTTTACCATTTCCGAAATCATACCTAACCTGAGTAGCTGAACCTGTGAGTTTACTATTCATCAGCATGCACAATGGTTCACACACATTGTTCTTCGGTATGCTCAAATGTGGCACCGGAGGCTGCTCTACCGTTAAGGTAAAGGTGGTTTGGATCACATAGTTCGGACATG
>DAISHL010000221.1:0-4427 GCA_036822555.1 Bacteroidota bacterium
AATGGACAGCGTTCAGAAGGTGTGACAGATGAAACAGGAATGCTCAAGAATATGGCACTTGAAGCAGATACAAAATATGAGCTTTATGCTACAAGTGGAAGCAATGTCTCAGAAAAACTGGGCTTCAACACCAATAAATTAAAAGGAAAGCAAACCATCAGAAAAACGTTGGTGATCTCCGAATCTTCAGCCATTACTGTGGCAGAAACCACCACGCCTGAAAGCGAATTTATTTTCTACTTCAAATACAACAGAAATAAGATCGATGAATCAGCAGATTCGTGGAAGAATTTTGTGAATAAGGTGGTTGAACTAAGTAAAGAAAAACCTGTTACCGTTGATGTGTATTCAAGTGCATCTACTGTGCCTACACGAGCTTACAAGAATAACAAATTGCTGGCCTCATCTCGTGCCAAGAAAACAGTTGAGAAATTAAATAATGCCATTACCGAAGCAGGTGGAAACATGAGCTATGTTAATTTCAAACGCCGTTCTAAAGTAAACGGACCGCGTTATAAGAACGATCCGCGCAACCGTAAGAAATACGAACCGCATCAATACGTTAAAGCAAAAGTTTATTAAGATATAAAACACCAGGCTTTTCGCTTGGTGTTTTTGTTTTTAGTACCTTTGATCCTCTTTCATGGCCGTAAACACTTCACATAGTCCCGAGTGGTTTAAAGATTGGTTTAATTCTTATTATTACCACCTTTTATATTGTAACCGTAATGAAGAGGAAGCCTCGGCATTTATAAAGAACCTGACAAGTGTACTGGGGTTACAAACAAGATCGCGTATTTGGGATATTGCCTGTGGAAAAGGTCGTCATGCCATCGAGATCAATAAATTGGGCTATACGGTTGTAGGAACAGATCTGTCAGAGAACAGTATCAATGAGGCACTGCGCAATGCAAGTGCGTCACTTGATTTTTATGTACATGATATGCGCACTCCCTTTAGGATCAATTATTTTGATGCCTCATTCAATCTCTTTACAAGTATTGGTTATTTTGATAATTACAACGATAATTTTAAGGTGTTTACGCATGTATACAATGCTCTTGTTCCGGGAGGTGTTTTTGTGATCGATTTTTTCAATGCATGTAAAGTTGAGGCAACCCTTGTCAAAGAAGCTGTGATTGTCAGAGGTGATGTGGAGTTTCAGATTAAAAAGAGAATTGAAGACTATATAGTGATAAAGCTAATAGAATTTGAAGCTGAAGGAAGGAAATATATGTTTGAGGAAAAAGTTAGTTTGCTAAAGAAGAATGACTTTTGTGAATTTGAATCCAGATCAGGTTTTATTATGAGAAACGTATTTGGTGATTATGCAATGCAACCTTTTAACGAAGCCCTTTCTGATCGCTTGATTCTCGTATTCGAAAAACAAAGTGAACAATAGTTTATCCATCATAGCCTTGTTTTTGCCCGTGATCATCACGGGTGTGCTAGCCTTATACGTGAAATTGAACCAGGGAAGCTTTAAGCTTGTGCTGGCATTCAGCGCTGCATACCTTTTCTCTACAACCATCATGCACTTGCTTCCTGAAGTATACATGAATAATAATTTCAAGTACGTTGGGTTATTCATTGTACTCGGATTCTCTGCACAACTATTCATTGAGAATTTCAGCACAGGTTTGGAGCACGGCCATTCCCATCATCATTCAGATGTATGCAAGAAACACTTTCCTTATGGCATTATCATCGGCTTGTTTGTGCATTCCTTTTTAGAAGGACTTCCGGTTTACCATTCAGAAGGTGTGTATGAACAAGGCCATCATCATACCAATTCACAATTGATCTTCGGTTTGGTCATTCATAATATTCCAATTTCGTTCCTGTATGTTGCACTTTTGCGCGACCATGGTTCAAAGATCATTACCATTCTTTTCTTTTTGGTGATGTTCTCAATGATGGCACCTCTTGGCTTCTTGTTTAGTTATCTGGTACATACATTTCAATTCATGAAACTCAGTAACTACCAATACATGGCTGATGCAGTGGTTATAGGTATATTCCTCTACATATCCACGGCCATTTTGTTTGAGACAAGCGATGAGCACAAGTATTCGCCTTCAAAGGTGCTGGTTATGTTATTTGGTATTGTGTTGGCCTTTGTGTTAAGCTAATGAAAAGAGCAACATATTTTGTTGATGTTATTGTTCCGTTAGGCGTACCCAATAAGTACACCTATCGTGTACCAATTGAATTTAACGATGCGATTGCAGTTGGCAAACGGGTATTGGTGCAGTTTGGAAGATCAAAGATCTATACCGGGGTTATTTATGCCATCCACGAAACGGCACCACTGCATTATCAGGCAAAATACATCGATTCTGTTCTAGATGAATATCCAGTAGTTAGTGAGTTGCAGTTGAAATTTTGGGATTGGTTGGCCTATTACTATTGTGCACACCCTGGTGATGTGATGAATGCGGCCTTACCTTCCGGGTTAAAACTAAGCAGTAGTTCACATGTACAGATCAATCCTCAATTCGACTTTGAAGCAATTGATCACGACCATTTTACTGAGAATGAACATAAACTGATTGAGCTCTTACATGCAAATCCAAATTTAAGTCTGGATGATGTTGGTGAATTATTAAAGATCAAGAATCCTCAAACGCTTATACATAAACTGTTGAAGAAAAATGCTGTTGAGGTTTATGAGGAAGTAAAGGATAAGTATAAACCAAAAAGGATCAGTCTGATAAAGGTATCTCCTGATTATAGCGATGAAACTAAACTCGGTGAATTACTCTCGCGTTTAGAGAAGAAAGCTTTTAAACAGGCTGAGGTGATGCTTGCCTATCTCCAGAATTCCCACACATTGGCAAATAAGGATGGATGGGTAAAAAAGTCCGAATTGTCCAAGAGAACCGATGCAACTGCATTGAACGCACTTATTAAAAAAGAAGTTTTCATTGAAAAGGAAGAAGATGTAGATAGGCTTCAATTCATTGGCGGTGCAGGAAAGATAAAAGCCCTGAGCGATCAACAACAGTCAGCTCTGGAAAGTATTAAAAAGGCGTTCGAAGAAAAGAAGACAGTACTATTGAAAGGAGTTACTGGAAGCGGAAAGACAGAAGTATATATTAAATTAATTGAAGAGACCATAGAGAAAGGAGAACAGGTTTTATATCTTGTGCCTGAGATCGCACTCACTACACAGCTTATCACCCGCTTGCGCGCGGTATTTGGTGAAAAGGTGGGTGTTTACCATTCTCGTTTCAGTGAGAATGAGCGCGTGGAGATCTGGAATAACATCTTGCATGATACAGGTGCCATCAGTGATAAAAAGCATTATCAAATAATTCTTGGCGCACGATCCTCTTTGTTTTTACCATTCAAAAAATTAGGACTGATCATTATCGATGAGGAACATGATTATTCATTCAAACAACAATCGCCTTCACCAAGATATCACGCAAGGGATGCAGCATTGTATTTGGCCTCAATGTCTAGTTCACATGTTTTGCTTGGCAGTGCAACTCCTACCGTAGAAACGTATCATAATGCACTTTTGAATAAGTATACGCTGGTAGAGTTGACCAAGCCATATACATATACAGGCGAGACTGAGATAGAGATCTGTGATATTTATAAGCATGAAACTTCGCAAAGCATGAAGGGGATATTAACTCCACCTTTGTTCAATGCGATCGATGAGGCACTCTCAAAGAAACAGCAGGTCATCCTTTTTCAAAACCGTCGTGGATTTGCTCCTTACACTCAATGTAATACATGTGCCACGGTGCCGTTTTGCAAGAATTGTGATGTGCCATTGATCTATCATAAATTTCAGGATAGATTATCGTGTCATTACTGCGGATTTACAACGGAGGTATACAAGTCATGCAAAGCATGCGGAAGTACAGATCTTCGTTTCAAAGGTGTAGGTACTGAAAAAATTGAAGAAGAAATTAGCATGTTATTTCCGTCGGCACGTGTTGCCAGAATGGATATGGATACCACCAGAAGCAAATATGCGCACAAACAATTGATCGATGATTTTAAGAATGGGGCAAAAGATATTTTGGTAGGAACGCAAATGGTTACAAAAGGATTGGATTTTGAGATTGTGAGTATAGTAGGGATCATTAATATTGACAGTACACTGAATTTTCCGGATTTCAGGAGTTATGAGAAGGCTTATCAATAGATCACACAATTGAAAGGGAGGGCTGGAAGAAAGAATCACAAAGGTAAATTGTACATAAAAACCACGCAGCCGGAGCATCCGATATTAAACGTGGTTTTTAAAAAAAAAGGCGAGGATAATTACAAAAAAATATAAAGTACCAATAAAACCTGCTACTGTGCTGGAAATTATTAAAAATTTCTATCCAGGGAAACAATAAAAAATAAATGGTGAAGATTTATATGCGACAATAATAGAGGAAGACCATGAATAAAGAAAAACA
>DAISHL010000222.1:0-4371 GCA_036822555.1 Bacteroidota bacterium
CATACTGTTACACTCCTCCATGAAGATGGTGATCTTCTCAATGGCACCTGAGCGGTTGTGTACCGATGCCATGAATTCACTCGGGTAATGAGCTTTTAGGAATCCTGTTTGAAATGCCAGATATGCGTAACAGGTTGAGTGTGATTTATAGAAGGCGTAGCTTGCAAAAGCCTCCCAGTCTTTCCAAACCTTTTCTGCAACAGTAGTGTCATGTCCGTTGCTTTTGCATCCATCTAAAAATTTGCTCTTCATTTTATCAAGAACATCTTTTTGTTTCTTACCCATGGCCTTACGCAATGTATCCGCATCACCTTTTGTAAAATTGGCAAGCTTTTGCGACAATCTCATTACCTGCTCCTGATATACAGTAATACCGTAGGTTTCCTGCAGGTATTCATCCATGCCATTAAGATCATAAGTGATCTGCTCGCGGCCATGTTTACGATTGATATAATTAGGGATGTATGCCAATGGACCCGGACGATACAAGGCATTCATGGCAATAAGATCAGAGAACGCATCAGGTTTAAGTTCCTTTAAGTACTTCTGCATACCAACACTTTCAAACTGAAAGATGCCGTTCGTTTCGCCACGTTGAAAAAGTTCTAATGTCTTTTGATCCGCAAAATCTATGGTGTCAATATCGATCTCTATCTGATGTCGTTGTTTAATGAACTTTAATGCATCTTTGATGATGGTTAAGGTTCTTAATCCAAGGAAGTCCATTTTCAGCAATCCTGCGCTTTCTGCCACAGAGTTGTCGAATTGGGTGAGCAACATGTCACTATCCTTTGGTTTTGTAACAGGTACAAATTTTCTAAGATCATCCGGGGTAATGATCACACCGCAGGCGTGTACCCCTGTATTTCTTACACAACCTTCTAGTTCATATGCTTGCTTCAGTACGGTAGATTCAAGTCCATTGCCTTCAGATAATTTCCTGAAATTATGCGATTGTTCTACGATCTCTCTACTATCCTTGATTTTGTCGAGATACTTTTCATCGATCCCACTTGGTTTAAGAAGTGATTTGAGGTCTGCTTCCAAACTATCAGGAAATGATTTGGCAAGTTTGTCTGCATCAGGCAATGGTAAGTTCAAAACACGAGCTGTATCTCGGATAGCAGATTTACCACCCATGGTACCATAAGTGATGATCTGTGCTACCTGATTAAAACCATACTTGTTGATCACATAATCAATTACTTTGTCACGCCCCTCGTCATCAAAATCAATATCTATATCGGGCATGCTAATACGGTCTGGATTCAAGAAACGCTCAAAGAGGAGATCGTATGCAATAGGGTCTACATTGGTAATGCCTAAGCAATAGGCTACGGCAGAACCAGCAGCACTTCCACGGCCAGGGCCAACACTTACACCCATTTCACGGGCTTTGGTTGTAAAATCAGATACGATCAAGAAGTAACCTGGGAAACCCATGCGTTCCATGGTGGCGAGTTCAAAATCCAAGCGTTCTTTGATCTCAGGAGTGAGGTCGGGATATCGTTTCTTAGCGCCTTCGTATGTCAGATATTTCAGGTAAGCATTTTCGCCGCGCTTTCCTTTTCCTTCGTCATTGGGATCTTCATCACGTGGGTCTTTGAATTCTTCAGGTATGTCAAACTTTGGTAACAACACATCGCGCCCTAATTTAAAGGCTTCTATTTTGTCAACGATCTCGTTGGTACACTCAATGGCCTCTGGCAGGTCGGCAAACAACTGCTGCATTTCCTGAGGTGACTTTAAATAGAATTCATTATTTGGCATACCATATCTGAATCCTCTTCCTCTGCCTACAGGTGTATCCTTTAATTCTCCGTCCTTCACACAAATAAGGATATCGTGTGCTTCTGACCCTTTTTTATCGATATAATAATTGTTGTTGGCTGCAAAATATTTCACATTGTGTTTTTTTGCAAAGCGCATCAATACTTCATTCACGTGGTTCTCATCGGCCAGATTATGTCGGTTCAGTTCCACATAAAAATCATAACCGAAATTTTCTTTATACCATAAGAACGCTTGTTCTGCCGCTTCTTCACCAACATTCAGGATCAGGTTAGGTACCTCGCCCATCAAGGAGCCGGTGGTTACAATGAGGTCAGATTTGAATTGCAATAGGAATTCTTAATCTACCCTTGGAACGCAGTAATATCCTTCTGTAAAGCCTTCACTGCTCAGTCTCGATAAATTCTCATATCCTCTTTTGTTCTTTGCCAGAAATGGTATAGCGTACCCATTGTCTTGCTTGCTTTTGTCCTTCCTGTTTTTGCAAACATACAATTCGCAACCAATGATGCATTTCAATTCATTTTTCTTCTCACCTTGCTTATCCCCTTTTTCAATGGCTTCATTAGCGGCTTTTATTCCTTTATTGATCTTGTCAACGGATTGCCAGAACAGAAAGGCGCCATACATGTTACCATGATCGGTGATGGCCACGCCTTTGCAGTTATATTCAGCTGCTTTTTTTACAAGTTCACCAACATCGCTGGTTGATTGAAGAACAGAGAATTGCGTATGGTTATGTAAGTGAGAGAAATTCGGAACTGATTTAGAGGTTGTGGTTACAGGTGGCTGTTCAGTGATCTGGCTTACGGATGTTGTGGATTTTGTATTACGTTCTTTCCACTTTTTCTCATGTGCTAATAGTTCGGTAAGATCAGGAGCAACATATTTCAGTACAGATAATTTTTCAGAGCTTAGTTCTTTTACTTTAGTGATGTTTCTTTTGAGTATCTCAAAGAAAACTTTGGCCGTAGCGGCTACGTCAAAGGCTGCATTGTGTGCTTCGGCAAAACTGTCGTTGAATAATTTTGAGTAAAGCTCGGTTAATGTGGGCCATTTGAATTTTCCGCCCTTACCACCCGGAATGGCGCAATATTCTGTGGTGTCGTCGTTCTTGGTGTCAATCACCTGTTTGCCTTCAAATATATTTGGTAGTCCACAACGTAAGAACTCTGCACCAATGATGTTGATATCAAACTCGATATTGTGTCCGCACAAATAGGTTGTTTGATTGATCACTTCCGCAAACTGAAGTAAAATAGATTTGAGATCTTCACCCTCTTCATTGGCCCTCTCATTGCTGATGCCGTGAATTTGTATAGCGTTAAAGGGAATCGTATACCCCTCCGGTTTAATCACAACCGATCTGTGATGTAACAGATCGCCCTTTTCATCATGCAATTGCCAAGCGATCTGCACCATGCGAGGCCAATTGTCAAAATCGGTCAAAGGAGCGTTGTAATTCCTGGGTAATCCCGTTGTTTCAGTATCAAAAATTAAGAACATGCGTAAAAAATAATATCCATTAAATTTAATAAAAGCAGAGGCATTTTTGCTTGTTTGTTAATAACAATTCATAATGGTTAAAAAAGCACACCATGCCCTGAAAGGCTTGATTTTATTATTAAAAAATACGATCAAAACTTGGGCCTCCATTCAGAAATTAACCTTATTTTTGATAAAATATTTTAATATGCCTTCGTTTGATATAGCAAGCAAATTAGATGCACAATTATTGGATAATGCCATTAATGTTGCCCGAAAGGATATTTTGAACCGCTGGGATTTTAAAGACAGTAAAAGCACCATCGATCTCAATAAAAAGGATCTGATCATTAATATTTCTACCGAAAATGATATGCGATTGGATGCCATCATTGATGCAATTCATTCGCGCATGATCAAACAAGGACTCGATCCAAGAGGATTGGACGAGAGTAAGGAGCATTACACGAGTGGACCAATGATCTAAATGGACATTAAGGTGCGACAAGGTATTGATAAAGAAGCATCAAAAAAGATCTTGAAAGACATTAAGGATAGTAAGATAAAGGTTACTGCACAGATCATGGATGACATCATCAGAGTAAGCAGTAAAAGTATCAACGATCTTCAGGCTGTAATTGCTTTGTGCAGAAGAGGGAGTTTCGATATTCCATTACAGTTCATTAACATGAAATAAAAAAAAGGCATCAATGATCATCAGAAGTAAAGCGCCATTGCGTATAGGATTAGCCGGTGGAGGTACAGATGTAAGTCCGTATTCCGATATCTACGGAGGCGCCATATTGAATGCCACAATTGATCTATATGCCTACGCAACAATTGAACCCTTGAATAATGGGAAGATCGAATTTGTGATCGATGGTTCAGGCAAAAGCCTGAGTGTAGAGAGCAAGGAACAATTAGAGATCGTTCAGGATTTTGAATTATTCATTGGCGTTTACAATCGTATTGTAAAACAGTTTGGCACTGGAAAGCTGTCATTCAGATTAACATCCTTTATTGAAGCTCCTCAGGGATCTGGGTTGGGAACATCCTCAACCCTTGTGGTATCAATGCTAGGGGCGTTTGTGGAGT
>DAISHL010000223.1:0-4355 GCA_036822555.1 Bacteroidota bacterium
TTTATGAACCCAAAATTCTTAAAGAATAGCATTAAACTTCAGCCATATTTGTTTGCAGATGCAGGTATAATAAACACAAATGCTCCGGGACAAACCATTGTGATGAGCGACGTAATGGCAGATGCGGGTATTGGAACTGCCTTCACAATTCAACGATGGGGTAAGTTAGTAGACTTAAAACCACTGACCATCAGTTTTGATGTTCCATTATTCATTACCAGATTGCCATATGCAGAAAAAGATTATGTGCAATTCAGATGGATGATCGGTATAAACAGGGCTTTCTAAACAAGCTGAATAAAAAAAGGCACTTTCAATGAAAATGCCTTTTTTGTTTATTTTACTTCGATGATCTTATGGATCTCCGGTTTAAAGTATTGTGTGCTTTTCATGATCTTACCGTCCTCCCTGAATATTGGTCTTCCATTCTCGTCCAGTTTACTCATGTTGCTTCTGTGGATCTCATCATAAACTTCTTCGATCTTATGCTGCAAGCCATGCTTTAAAATTGTGCCAAACAAAATATATAACTGGTCGCCTAACGCATCAGCGATCTCTACAATATCTCCCTTTTTACATGCCTCTAAATACTCTTCGTTCTCTTCCTTTAGAAGATTGTAACGCAATGTATAATCCCTTTCATCAATAAGTTTAATTTCATTGGCATTACCAATTTCAAACACATCATGAAATTCCTCAACCAGTTGTATTTTCTTATATAAAATAGACATCTACTTATTTTTTAGCGTTTTTATTCTTGTAATTCTCGTTCAATTGAAAGATCACTTCTTTGGTAATATCAAAGGCCGAATTGCCGTATAACATTGACGGAATGGCCTCACTGAATGTAAGTACATAATCATATTTACCGGCATAGGTCTCTTTAATGAATTGTCTCACTTCATCCTGAAAAGCCTCATTCTTTTCAGTTAACTCAAGAGCAAGATTATCCATTTGTATCTGCTTATTTTGCACTTCTCTCTCAATGGCTTGTATTTCCTTTGCTTTGGCAGCCATCTCACTTTCAGGAGCAATTCCTGCGCTTGCAGACGTTTGATATTCTTTGACCTTATTTTGATATTGCATTCCCAAATTTTCAACACTTGCCTCAATTGCTGCTCGCGACGACTTAAGTTTTTTGATCATATAGTCAACAAACAAACTTTGCTCATTCACACTGTCAATATTTACAAATGCGATCTTCCCTGTAACAGGCAAGTTCTTAGTTTCAACAACTACAGGCGCCTTGATTTCCTTGTTATCAGAACTACTTTCATTAATTACCTCTGCCGAAGAATTAACCTTTACGAACAAATACGCCACAGCAATTATCAACACGGCGTTTACACCAATTAATATCTTATTCATTGTTTCAGATTGATTGTACAAATATAGCAGTGGTTAATGGATTGATAAAGCATATTTAGTTAACAAAGAATAAAAAGAAAACAAAAAAGGCGTCAAAATTGACGCCTTTTTTAAAATTTAAGATCTATTAATTCTTTATGATCCTCAAGCTTTCCAACACTGTGTATCCTTCTTTTACCTTTAATAAATATACACCTTGTGGTAAAGCAGAAAAATCAACCTGTACTGAGTTCGTATTCAGTGAAGAAGAGTAAACCAATTGTCCTAAGTTGTTATACACCTCCATTGCGGACTTCTCAGATATTTGAGAAACAGCAACGGTGAATAAACCATTATTTGGGTTAGGATAGATCTTGGTACTGATCATTCTTCCATCGATCTCTTTTACTCCAGCGCATGGATCAACCACTTGCGATAAAGTATATGAGGCACTACAACCAGATAGTGCATATCCTGTAACAGTGTAGATTGTGGTAGTTGAAGGAGAGATCACTGCAACATTGGTGGTTGAAGTATTATTACTCCAAACATAGCTATTCGCCCCAGATGCCGTAAGTGTAGCTGTTTCATTCACACAAATACTTGTAGCGCTTGTAACAGCAGATACAGTTGGGCTTGGGTAAACTGCGATCAATATCATCTTACTGCCAACGCATCCGTTACCATCAGTTCCTGCAACAGAATATGTTGTAACCAATGTTGGAGATACTGCAGTAGTTGCCGTAAATGCTCCGTTGTTCCACGTATAGGTCAACGCGCCACTTGCCGTAAGCGTAACTGGCGCTCCTCCCAAACAATGGGCAGAGAATGAACTCACCGCATTAATTGTAGGGATTGGATTTACTGTTAGTAAAGTTGTTACATAGCTTGTACATGTTCCTAGTGATCCTAATAGACCATATGTTTGAGCTACTGTAGGAGAAACAACAATTGAATTCGCATTTGAATTTGTACTCCAGGTATAATTTACCGCACCGGCAGCAGTTAATGTTGCAGATTTACCGATACAAATAGCAGAAGGACCAACTATTGAAACAGTTGCACCATTTTGTACATAAACAGTTGGCGTTAATACATTACTGATACAGCCTGCAGTTGAACTTCCTACAACCGTATAAATTGTAGTTACACTTGGACTAACAACTGTGCCGCCACTTGAAAATGTGTACGAATCGGCACCTGTAGGCACAAATGTGAATGAACCAGGTGCAGGACAAATACCACCATTAGGCACATTAATTGTAGGCGTGGTATTTACAGTAACAAATGAAGCTTTTGGTGCATAACATGTAGCAGAATATCCTGTTACAACATACATGGTAGTTGTATTTGGAGAAACCACAATAGAATTAGTTGTTGCACCGGTTGACCAGCTATATGTTGGAGCAGTGTTCGCTGTTAATGTAACTGAATTACCACTACAAATTGTTGCTGAATTCACTGCCAGATCAATGCCATTCTTGTAAATTGGCTCGATCCCAAAGTTACCAAGGTTTTGTCCTAATGAAATAGTAAATCCACCATTAGCACCGGATTGAAAATAAGTCATTGGAGGCACATAACTTGCCGTAACAGCACCCATAGGGAAATGAGGGAATGTTGGCTGAGATAGTCCAACATGATAAACAGTGTTACCGGTCAAAGGTATTTCAGTTGGGAAGAAGAATGTTTTAAATTTATTCAGGTCTTGATTTGTAAGAACTACTGTATTTGTTTTTGCGATCAATGCCCCATTTGCTGCCAATAACAATCCGTAAACAGGCTTACCAACGTTTGATCCGTCACTGCTTATTGCAAGATCAACTGCAATGATCGTTGAATTAATTGCGGGCTTAATGCGCGTTACAATTGAACCACTTCCAGTTTGGAAACCAACACCGGTAGTAAATGATCCGGCAGGAAGTTGCGGTAACCATGACAATACCTCACAAGTAACCGATTGAGTCATTATTCCAACATTATTGAAACTATTATCATCAGGCAATAATGAAACCGTTACATTGCTTGCACCCTGAGCTGTTGGAGTGAAAGCAGGGAAAGATGTGATCAATGTTGCTCCAGCTGCAATCGATGGGATTGATGTAGTGGTTGAGAAAGTATTGGCGCCAGACATTTCTAAATTTACCACAACATTTGTCATGGTTACGCTGGCGTTATTCTTTACAACAACACTAAAGTTATATGGAGAATGCATGGTGATAGGCAATTTGCCATGACCAATAATATGTTGCACTGAAGCTTCATTTGTCCATGTATTTAAAAATCCAAAGTTGAAATTAGGACGGAAATTTGTTGTTGCCAATGTATTTGACGATGGGGCAACAGTTGCATTGCTTGTAGCGCCGCATGGATTTAGGTTTGTTTCACTTTCGTATCCAGCAATGTTTGGACCTGTTTCAAAAGGCCCGGCACTCACCCATTCGTAAGCAACGTATATTCCACCACCGGTATAGGTAAAGTTGGAAGGCAATAAAAAGTTCAATGCAGTTGGTGTATTAATTACCGGAATGGTCATTGTATTGTTGTACACCGAATTCATCGATGAAATTGCTGTTGTCCAGTTCGTACCTTTTTGATATGTGGCATCACTTGTGTTTTGTAAATACACCTGAATAGTACCTGTTACAGGTGTACTGCCGGTTCCACGCGTAAGATTGAATCCAAATCCATTAATGGCAGTTACAGTTGCAATACCTGTTAATTCTGAGGCTTTCACTAAAAACACCCCACGCAATGCAGTATGTGCAGATGTTCCATTTGGAGCCCTTGCGGTTGTTGTGTTCGTGCCCGTTGGCGCTTTGTAATAGGTTTGCTGAGCATTTGTAGTGAATGTAAGCAAACTGATCAATGAAAGGAATAAGTAAATTTTCTTCATGTAAATTTGGATTATATAACCCGCTAATCTAGTAAAATTTACATTAGCTTTACGAGAATAATTTAATTTTAACGTAAATTTTTTTAGATTTCATTGAAATCAGAAAAACTAT
>DAISHL010000224.1:0-4335 GCA_036822555.1 Bacteroidota bacterium
TTGATAAAGATGTCGAAAAAACACATTCAAAAAAATTTCCCTTCTGATGGATTCGAAGGGTTGAAACAAAACTTAAGCAAGGACGCATTATCAGGTTTCCTTGTGTTCTTATTAGCCATGCCATTGAGTTTAGGCATTGCAAAAGCCTCTGATTTTCCACCATTCTTTGGACTGATCACTGCCATTGTTGGCGGACTTGTAGTGAGCTTTATGTCAGGATCATTGTTGACTATTAAAGGCCCTGCTGCAGGATTGATTGTTATCGTAAGCGGAGCCGTTGCCTCTTTTGGTGGAGGTGAACAAGGGTGGCATCTAGCTTTAGGGGCCATCGTAGTTGCTGGGATCATTCAGGTTCTTTTTGGCGTATTTAAATTAGGGAAACTGGCTGATTTTTTTCCGAGTGCGGCAATTCATGGAATGTTGGCGGCTATAGGAATTATTATTATTTCAAAGCAGGTTCATACATTGTTGGGAATAGATCCGAAACATTTAAAAGGAAAGGAACCTTTGGAACTATTGGCAATGATCCCTGAAAGCATCATGCATGAAAATGCCCACATCACTGAGATAGGAATTTCATGTTTGCTGATTATGGTATTGTTCTCATTTGTAAAAAACCAAAAGCTTAAAAAAATCCCTGCGCCTTTAATTGTTCTGCTTGTGTCAATACCTCTTGGGATCATTCTCCACGTAAAAACGGAAGGGGAGGTTGCGAATTTTGCTTTAGTGAAAATTGGCAGCATTTCTGAAGCCTTTACCTCAGGTATTGTGAATGCTGATTTTAAAGGAATGATCAATCAACCGGGTGTATTCATTGAATACGTTGTCTTGTTCTCCTTGATTGGCAGTTTGGAATCCTTACTCACAGCAAAGGCAATTGATCATATGGATCCTTATAAACGAAAGTCTGACTTTAACAAGGATCTTATTGCAGTAGGAATTGGAAATACGCTATCAGGCTTGATTGGCGGACTTCCTATGATCAGCGAAGTTGCCAGAAGTTCGGCCAATGTAACCAATGGAGCTCAAACAAGATGGGCCAATTTTTTTCATGGATTGTTCTTACTGGCGGCCATTCTGGTGGCAGTACCAGTGATAGAAATGATCCCAAATGCAGCCCTGGCAGCGATGCTTAATTATGTAGGATTCAGACTTGCACATCCAAAAGAGTTTAAACACATGTGGCATATTGGAAAACAACAGTTTGTAGTATTTACAGCCACAGTTATTGTAACATTAGCAACAGACCTGTTGATTGGAGTAGGTGCAGGTATCTTGCTGGAGTTCATTTTCAGCCTGATCAATGGTGCGTCTGCCAAATATTTCTTCAAGACCAATACTTCAGTAATAAAAGATAATGAGCACTACATACTCAAGGTTAATGATGGAATTCTGTTCAGTAATATTCTTGGATTCAAGAAAGCTGTTTCGGGAATACCTGCCAGACAAAGAGTATTAGTGGATGTAAGTGAAGCCAAGATCGTTGATCATACATCTATCCTTACCATCAATGGTCTTGTGGAGGATTATAAACTATCGGGTGGCGAGATGCGAGTAGTTGGATTTGAAAATCATCGCCAGTTAGGCCATGCGCCAACTTCTGTAAGAGTTCATAAAAACAATTAACCTACTCACCCTTCCTCCGGAGACCTGATGTGTTGTAAAACCGGAGACTTGGGTGAGCCAAACATTACAAGTCTATGAGACCATATTATTTAGTTGGTCTTCTTTTAATAAGCCTGTCATTTTTTGCGCAATCCAATGATACTGTACAAAAAATTTCACCAAAAAAGGAGATCAATGCCCTTAAATTTGAATTGAATCAGAGTGGGTCGCATTATTTTCAGGCCACATTTCTCAATCAAACTTGGGTCAGATACAATGAGAACAACGATAGTTCAACGGTGTTCAATCATTTGCAGAACACTACAACGGATGTTGGATTGCGCAGAACACGTATCCAATTATTCGGACAGATAACTGATAGGACCTTCATTTACTTTCAGTTCGGACAGAATAATTATAACACCGCATTTAATTATACAGGGAACAGAAAACTTGCAGCCTTCTTTCACGATGCCTTATGTGAGTATGAAGTTTCAAAGGACAATGCACTTAAATTGGGTGCTGGACTTACTGTGTTGAATGGCCTGTCACGTTTTTCGCAACCTTCAGTTGGGAGTATCATGACGATGGATGTGCCTGTATTTCTACAGTATAGCGTTGATCAGATCGATCAGTTTGACAGAAGGCTGGCTGTATTTGCCAGGGGACAGATAAAAGGACTTGATTACAGGATTTACATGTCTGATCCATACCCCATCAACTCCAATGGTTCTGCTGCACCTGCCATTTCAAAGAACGCTAATTTTGTAAACACTGCTGCTTTTCCGGCAGGAAAAAGTCCCGGAATAAACAAGCAATTTGGCGGTTATCTCGCCTATAATTTCTTTGATACAGAACCACATACCACACCATATATGACCGGAACCTATCTTGGTCAGAAAAAAATATGGAATGTTGCCATTGGATCGGTCTATCAAAAGAACGCAACATGGTATCTCGCGAAGAACGATAATGGAGCCTTTGCCGACACTACCTTGAGTGATATGCTGCACTTGGGAATTGAGACTTATCTTGACATGCCATTGAATAAAGTCAGTGGAACTGCTGTAAGTGCTTTTGCGGGTTATTATAACACCAATTATGGATATAGGTATTTGCGTTACAATGGCGCCATGAACCCTTCAACTGGCGGCTTGTCTAAAACCATGCTGCAAAGCGGGGCCTATGGGAATGCCTTTCCCATGTTTGGGTCGGGTCAGATTGTATATGCACAATTTGGGATGTTACTACCGGAAACTCTTTTAGGCAAGGGTCATGGTAAATTAATGCCATACATTAGTGCACAGTATGCCGATTACACTGCCCTTCATCATAAAGCCATGGTTGTGGCAAATGGAGGATTAAACTGGTTAATCAAAGGACACAATAGTAAACTTACACTTGATTACCAGAACAGGCCAACATTCTATACCTATGGCAACTCTGATGTTCAATGGGGCAAGAGAAAATCGGCCATTGTATTGCAATATCAACTATTTATTTAAAACATGTAAATCCATCTTTGTATGAAAAACGAAAACGAGTTATTTAACGAACACGATGTATTGCATGATCTTAAGCATTATTTACCTGCACAGGCTCCTTTAAAGGATTTCATTCATCATAACACATTGCACGCTTTTCAAAAAATGAAATTCGAAAAGGCCTTGCTTCACGCGGCAGAGATCTTTGGATATAAGGTTACCTTATCTCTCAATGAATTTAGAGGACTGTATAGAAATGGCAAGATAGCACCTGAGATTTTAGACCATGTGATCAAACGACGTAAAGGAAACGAGAATCTTGAAACATGGAAGGAGAATGTTCTGAATAAGAAACACGAGTATGAATTGCCTCACAGAATAGGAAGAGTTCGTAATGTGTGGAGATCATCCTTTCATATTGATATGGATGCGCTGGTTCACCCTGTGCTGTTCCGTATCATTTGCAGTTATCTTGATCAGGGGATTTCCATCTGGAATTTTCCGGTACAAACAAAAGGGCTTTTATCTTCTTTAAGTGAACTTGAACGCAATACATTCACTTCATTCTTCAGAACAGAAAGAGCAAAACAGCTTCTGCTTTCCGGCAACTGTGGAATTGAACATCTGCTGAATATACTGGTGGATGATCCTATACTGTACAAGCACTATTTGTTCGATCAGCAATTTGCTCATCAAGGATGGTCGGGTATGGTTTCAACCATTGAAGATCAGCCGCAAACATTATTGGATGAACGAAAGATCACACTTCATGATCTGATAGTGTTGGAGTTATTACTTGAGATAGATGCGCTTGACCATAAATTTGGCACAACCTGGGCTCCACTCAAGAATAAACTGGATATATATCCGGACGAGTTTTTTGCTGAGGTAAAGGAAAAAGAGATCCATCAAGTGTTTGAAATATTTCAGGAAGCCTATGAATGGAGTTATTATGATCAGGTGTTGGCAGCACTATCATTTCATGAATTGCATGCAAAGCCGAATTCTGGCAAGAGTTTTCAGGCCATGTTCTGTATTGATGACAGAGAGTGTTCACTCAGAAGACACCTGGAAGGTGAAGATCCGGAATGTGAAACCTTTGGTACACCTGGATTTTTCGGAGTAGAATTCTATTACCAGCCTGAGCATGGAAAGTTCCATACAAAACTTTGTCCAGCACCAGTTAGCCCTAAATACCTTATCAAAGAAATAGATTCTGTCTCAAAACGAATGAAAGTTGCGCTCT
>DAISHL010000225.1:0-2056 GCA_036822555.1 Bacteroidota bacterium
GCTTCTGTTATGATTTTATTAATAAGTGAATCGAATATGTCTTTATGATCTATGTGACTTGGGCGGTGCATGGTAATGAGTCGGAAATCTTTATGAGATCCAAATGATCGTTGTTTTTCATCCTGACCTTCCAATACATTTTGAGAGAGTATATCGGTAATATTCAATGCCAACGCCTTGTCTCTGTTGTATTCCAACGTATCAATCATCACATTGCCAACAAAGTTGATCTTGTTCTCCGGTACGCCTTCTTTGCGTAGGTTGTCGGAAGAAATGGTATCGGGGGTTAATAACAGGTCAGATAAACGATCGGTCACCAATCGATTAATTTCTTCGGGCATGTTCATGTCGCCAGAACGCAGGCCGGCCTCAATATGACAACACTTGATGCCTTCTTTTTTTGCAGTAACGGAGCAGGCGAGGGTGGCATTTACATCGCCAACAACCACTACCCAATCGGGTTTTTCTTGTTTCAGTACTTTTTCAAAACCTATCATGGTTTGGCCAACTTGTTCGGCGTGTGTACCGGAGCCTATCTCTAAATTGATGTGTGGTTCAGGGATGCCCAGGTCTTTGAAAAAACTGTCGCTCATACGGCTGTCGTAATGCTGCCCGGTATGCACAAGGATGTGTTCTATCAAATTGTTGTCACCCTGAGTAGCCTGTCCTGAGCCTGACGAAGGGGAGTCGAAGGGCGAACTGACATTTTTTTCTCTGTCACCCAGAGAATCTGTCACACTGAGCGGAGTCGAAGTGTGATATGCATTTAATGTGTTGTTATACTTTTCAATAGCTCTGATGAATGGAGCTATTTTCATGAAGTTGGGGCGTGCACCTACTACAGAGATGATTTTCATACTGTAAATATAATTTTATTTCTGTTTTTATTATCTACTTTTCTTTCTTGATAAAGAAATACTTCGGCTTCGCTCAGCATAAAATCCACAAAAGAAATCAAGCCTATGCGATTTAGCGCACAAGCTACTCGCCTAGCACGCATATGCTGGCCAACGCACGTTCTTAAAAAGAAACGTTTCTCTTAGTATAGGATTTTTGTCATCTAACAAATAGGGACTGGCTACAGCACGCGTCTTCGAATTGATGATTTGTATTAATAATAGGAGTTTGTTTTAAAATATCAATAAACATAACGCAATTACACTTCGTGTCTTCGTGGCGGAGGAGTGTCTTCGTGTTTATAAAAATAAAGCGCCCGCAGGCGCTTTTAAAATAATACATCAATGTGCTAAGCGAATTACCAAGCCTTTAACAAACGTTTCCATAGTGGTTCGTCCTTGGCACGGCCGGCGCCGTAGCCGTAACCACCGTAACCATATCCGTAGCCATAACCATAGCCATAGCCATAACCTTTACGGTAATCGCTTCCATTGATCAAGGCAGCCATGTTTGGTAAGCGTTTTTCTTTGTTCAATGATTCTGCAATGCGTAATAAACGTTTATCCAGGTAACCGGCACGCGCTACAAACACAGTAGCATCCGCGTATTGCGAAATGAGTAAAGTGTCTGCCACCAAACCAACAGGAGCCGTATCTACAATAATATAATCATAGGTGGCTTTGGCATAATCGAACAGTTCTTTGATCTTAGGGCTCATCAATAACTCCGCAGGATTTGGAGGGATAGGGCCTGAAGGGAGAATATCAAAGGATTTGAAATTAGGTGCATTGAAGATGAGATCTTTTAATTCTAAATTTCCTTCTGCCACAAAATTGGTGAGGCCCTTACGATCTCCCATGTTCATATATGCCTGGATCTTTGGCGCACGAAGGTCGGTACCAATGAGCAATACTTTTTTACCGGATAAAGCAAAGGAAGCAGCAAGGTTCAAGGCAATGAATGATTTACCTTCTTTGCCAATGGTAGAGGTTACGAATATAGTTCGGCAATTTCCTTTGTGTTCAGCAGTAATAAAATCTATATTACTTCGTAATAAGCGAAACGCTTCAGCAATATTGGAACGGTCTTTTTCAGTAACAATTAATTTCTCTTTATTTTTTGTTGTTGGAATATCACCGAGGTATGGCAACTTTACAGC
>DAISHL010000225.1:2066-4321 GCA_036822555.1 Bacteroidota bacterium
GCATCGGTCTCTTTTTAGCCATGTACTTTGGTGTCAAGAAGATCGAGAATAACTAAAATGATAATAGGGAGCACTATTCCAATTAAGAATGCTGTTATATAAATTTTATTTTTATTAGGAGCTACCTTAATACCATCGCTATAAGCATTATCTAATACCTTAGCGTTTGCCACAGTTACTGCTAAGGCAATGTTCGTTTCTTCACGTTTTTGTAACAGGTATAGATATAGTTGTTCCTTGATCTGCTGCTGACGTTGAATGCTTCTGTATTCACGTTCGAATTTAGTGACATAATCTATCTTTTAGCTGATCTCATTGTCTTTTTTGTTGAGTTCGGCAAGTTTGATCTTGGTTGTTGCTCTGTAATTATCTAAACTTTCGATGATCGATGTTCGTAAGCCGCTCAATTGGTTATTGATATTCTCAACTACCGGATTTTTCAAACTGCTGTTCTTAAGGATTCGATTGCGGTCTAATACCAGTTTGTTGTATTCATTGATCTGTGCGATGGATGATTGGTCTGACAATCCTAAATTAATTGGGATCAAATTTTCAGGTTCGTTGTGCTTTAAGATGTAATCGTACAAGAAATCAGCAATTCGAGATTGAGTACTTACTTCTAACAATCCCATTTCGCTTTCGCTGCTTGTTTGAAGGAATATCTTGGCTTCCGATTCAACATCTGTTAACTTGTGCTTGGTTTTAAAATCTTCTACATCAGTTTCAACATCTGCGAGTTCATTCGAGATAAATTGTATTCGGTCATTAATAAAATTGGCAGTATTCTTACTAATTTGATTTTTATCAGATATTGCTTCTTCATTATGCTGTCTGATCAAATTATTAATAATATCCTTTGCTTTTTCAATAACAGGATCCTGTAATGTAAGCATAAGAACACTTGATGATTTATTAACTGGATTAACCTGAACTATGGCTCTGTAATAGTCTGCTACCTCAATTGGAGGAACGATAGTCACCCTTAATTCCTTATTAATATACCAGTCATCAAATTTTTGTGTTGCTGAAATATTGAATTTTGCAATTGGCGTATTAATAGTGTTTCCAACCTTGTATTTACCTATCTCTTCACGATCCTCGTTTTTTAAACTAAAAGAAATTTTGTCTTCAAAGACGATGTAGTAGGAAGCTCTAATATTTTGAACATTGGAATCGTTGGTTAAAAAATTCAACTGAATTGGAGAAGTTTTATAGTGTTCTCTTTCATGATATCTTTCTTTTTCATAGTAAGTTATATTAAGGTTTAATTTTTGAACAACCTGAAGCATTAAAGAACGAGACTTGAGAATTTCAATTTCGTTATCAATATTATTATGTTTTTTAAACAAGCCAAGGTCTTCAAATGCATTCAATTCTGAAAGCTGTCCTTTTGAATCGTCCTTGATAAGTATCGTAGCGCTTACCTCGTATAGGGGAGTTTGGCGTTTGTAATAAAAACGACCAATAATTAAGGAAACCACAATGCTTAATACAAACCATTTCCAATGGAACAAGTATTTTACCAGCAGATCCTTTAAACTATTCTCCTGGTTTTCTTCAACTGAAAAATTATATTGTTCGAGTTCCATTTTATCTTATTAAAAGGTTCAGCAGGGTAATGCCCAATGTTGTAAAGGAAAGTATAAGGGTAATTGCTGTAGGATTAACAGCAGCAGTGTTTTTCTTTGGCTGGTTAGGCTCTACATAGATCAGATCATTTTGTTGCAGATAGAATACCTGGGAGTTAAAAACATCCTTGTTCGTAAGATCAACTCTGGTTTCTGTTTTAATTCCATTTATATCTCTGATCACTAAAATGTTTTTACGCTTACCTGTAATATTTAGGTCCCCAGCCATTCCTAACGCTTCAAGTATGGTAATGCGTTCGTTAGGTATGGTATAATTACCGGGTTTATTCACATCGCCTAAAATGGTCACTTTAAAATTCAATAGTTCAATATGTACCGAAGGATCTTTGATGTATTCGCTTAATTTCCCTTTGATCAGGGCAGAGGCCTGGGCTCTGTTCAACCCGGCCAGCTTGACCTTGCCAATAACGGGTAGATCAATCTCTCCGTTCTGATCGATCAGATAGCCTTTGGATTGTACAGTGTTTACTGAAGTACCATTTTTATCGTTACTTAAGTTCCCATAGGTAGCCAAATTAAAGGGCTTCACTGCATCCGCATCCATGGCCATCACAGTAATGCTCAATAGATCGTCTGCCTTGTAAACGGGACTGTATTTTTTGGTAG
>DAISHL010000226.1:0-4313 GCA_036822555.1 Bacteroidota bacterium
CCGGGTACATGAAAGCTAACGAAATCACTTTGCTGGAGAACTTTATCCAGTCCTACAGGATTGATCTTCACTTTCACGGGTGCGGCTGCTCCTTCGATCTCAATATCAATGGTAGCTTCCGTAACGAACGGATCAAAGGCAACTACCTTCATGCCTAATCCTAATGCCATTTATGCAACGTATTGACCTATCCTTCCTACCCCAACGATACCAATGGTTTTGCCTCGAAGTTCAACTCCTTTGGCATATTTCTTTTTGAGGTCATCAAACTTTTCTTCACCGTTCACAGGCATTTGACGGTTGCTGTCGTATAGAAAACGAACAGCATTGAACAAGTGTGCAAAAACAAGCTCAGCAACAGAGTTTGATGACGCTGCTGGTGTGTTGATCACTTGTATGCCTTTTTCTCTTGCATAATCAACATCTATATTGTCCATACCTACACCACCGCGTGCAATAACTTTTAAACCCGGACAAGCGTCAATAACATCTTTTCTTACCTTGGTTGCACTTCTTACCGTTAAAGCAATATATCCTTTTTCATTGATCTGACCGGCAAGATCTTCTTGCGCTACCTTGTCGGTGATTACAGTAAATCCGGCTTTTTCAAGCATTTCTTTACCAACTGCATCTATGCCATCATTGGCTAATATTTTTTTACTCATTTTGTATCCGAGTTGTATCAATTGTCATACTGAGCGGAGTCGAAGTATGACACAATAAAATTAGGTTTGTTAATGTTTCGATTTCGCTCAACATGACAAACCATTACATTATTTATCCTTTTGTTTTTTCAAAATCCTTCATTGCGTCTACCAATGCCTGAACACTTTCAATTGGCAAGGCATTGTAAAGTGAAGCTCTGTATCCGCCAACATCACGATGTCCTTTGATGCCGCTGAGGTTTCGTTCTTTCGCTAGTTTATCAAACTCAGCTTCATATTCAGGTTTGGTTGGAAGGAAACATACATTCATGTTACTTCTGTCTTCCTTAACCACGGTGCCTTCAAAACAAGGATTTCTGTCGATCTCGTTGTATAAAAGATCAGCCTTTTGCTGGTTGATCTTCGCGATCCAGTCAACACCACCATTTTGCTTTAACCAGCGTAGGGTTAACATGCTAACATAAACAGGGAACACCGGCGGAGTATTATACATACTCTCTCCCTTGATATGTACCTGATAATCGAGCATCGATAACATCTTGCGTTGTGTTTTACCCAAGATGTCTTTTCGCACCCTCACCATGGTGCTGCCTGCAGGTCCCATGTTCTTTTGAGCTCCTGCATAAATAAGAGCAAAATCTTTTGCATTCACTCGTCTGCTGAAAAGGTCAGAACTCATGTCGCAAACCATAGGAACCGGACTTTTAGGGAACGATTTCATTTGGGTTCCGTAGATGGTATTGTTTGATGTACAATGAAAATAATCAGCATCTCCTGGGATCTCATATCCTTTTGGAACATATGAGAATTTCTTGTCTTCTGAAGAAGCCAATACTTTTACATTTCCGAGGATCTTGGCTTCCTTAATGGCCTTGCTTGCCCAAACACCTGTGTTCACATAGGCTGCATAGCCATTGTCTGTTAACAGGTTATACGGCACCATGGCAAATTGTAAACTTGCGCCACCACCAAGGTAAAACACATCATACTCATCACCAACCTCAAAAAGATCTTTTACAAGCTGGCGTGCCTCGTCCATTACCGCTACATAATTCTTGCTGCGATGCGAGATCTCCAACAGCGAAAGGTTCATATTGTCAAAATTGATACAAGCTTCTGAAGCCTGCTTTAAAACTTCCGGTGGTAATATACCCGGACCTGCACTGAAATTGTGAACTTTTGTCATGTGTTGATGGGTTGATTATGGACAACGAATTTAGGAATAATATTGGGTATTAATGGAGAATTCTATGAACTTTAATAACATCGTTTTGAAGATAAAGTATAAGGTAATTCCCATGGATCTCCATAGATTCTATATTTTCATCAATGATCTTGCCTTTGGCATCAAATAAGGATAGATGATCATTTATTTCTGTTGAATACAGATGAGGTGCTACACGGTTGATTTTCGCGTCAGACCTTAACAGTTCTGCCCCCAAGGTGTTGATGAGGCTGTATCCCTGCTTGTGTGCAACAATGGCCACGCTGTCCTTAAAGCTCTCTGCCATCTGGTATTTGCAAGGGATCACGGTTGCCAATTTTCGATCGATATAGCCATATTTATTATTCTTTTTGATACAGATCAATCCACAGGAAGCAAAATTGATCTCGTCGTATACGCCAAAGCTGATGCTTGTTCTGCCGTTGAGGTCTATCAATGATTGTGTGCCATTCTTTATCAATTTCAATGTTGAACCATTTGTATAGTGATCTGCAGGTTTGTCTTTCTGAAAATCAAATGCGATCTCACTCAGGGCACAACCTTCTGAAGAATAAAAACCATAGGATGTATTTACGATAACAATATAAATGTCATCAGTGGCCTTGATGATCTGATCGAATTTTGGCTCCACGATCACCTTACCTTTTTGGTCTATCATGCCAAATACGCCAGCCTTTTTTATGATGGCAATCCCATTAGGTCCGAAATCAGATATCCAGTCAAATACCGGAGGATGAATATATCCGTTCTTATGAATGAAGCCGTAAGCATTGTTCAATTGGTAATAGGCACATGCATATTTAAAGTCGCCAAGTTTTTCATATTTCGCATCTATAATGGTATTACCAAATGCATCCAAGGCCCCATAAGATCCATCTTTTTTCACAATGTATATTTCTTCATGCATTGGGTTAATGTCTTCATAGAGTTCAGGTTTATAATCGCCAATACGGTTCATTAATCTCCATGTATCATTGATCCTTACCGGCGCCAGACCATTCGTGAAGGCGTGTGTTTCGTTAAAGTATCTGTTCAAAAAAACCTCACCGGCCTTGTTGATGAACATGACCGAATCGCCTTTCTGTACGCTGCTTAAGCCTTCTGTAAAAGGTGTGAGTTCGTCGTATTGGGCTGAAATGATCACCTTACCTAATGTGTCAATAAAACCAAAAGCATTGTTCTTCTGAAACGGCAGGAGAAATAATCTGTCGAGTTCAATGTCTTTTAAGATCGAGGATCTGTAGGGGAACTGTGGGTATTTTGAGATGAATAGTTCCAATTCATCCTTAGTGTATTTTTTCACTCTTAATACGAATAAATACAGCCAGGCTTCGTTACTTTGAGGAGCATTAGTGTAATTGATTATAAATTCTTCAATCCCTTTAATATCCTTGTTCTTTTTATGAAGATTGAGTAATTCACTATATGCTTTGTACACATGATTACTCAATGGGAATTTTTTGATGAATGAGGCATAAGCTGTAGCTGAACCATCACTGGTTAATTCCTCATAAAGCTGCCGATCCATTAATTTATGGGCTTCCGGCAATAGTGAGCTTTGCGGATGACTGATGATAAAACTTTGTGTGGTACTAATTTTGTTGGTCAATGTAACGGAGCGGTATTCAAGCTCATTCATTAAGGCAATTGCATTTTCCCTGATGGAAGTGGCTGCCAAATAATGCATTCGAATAAAATTCTCGAGCGAGGCAATGTTCGGATCATTTTTGAGGGCAGTATACCTGATGACTGCAATGGAATCAATGAGGCGCTGTATGGAATTGCTATTAATGCTGTATTGCTTGTATAATAAGGGTTTGCTGCCTTGCTTGAAGATGTTGTAGGAAATGGACGCATATTTGATGGCGCTGTCTAAACTGTAAAAGGGATTGTTGTTACGCAGGTAAATATTTGCCAGTCCGTAACAGGCGTATGCATTGGGCTTTTTTTTGTTCAGTGATCCAAAGATCTCCTTCGCCTTGAAATAATCATGAATGCTTAAGGCATCTAATCCTTTTTCCAGTTTACCTGCATGAAGTTGTAAGGTGAGAAAACAGAAGATCAGCAGTATTTTAGAGGATATTATTTGCACAATGTTATCGCAAAATTAATTCTTTAGCGTAATTTTGCACTATGTTCACACCAGGAAGAATTTTATTCACAGTTGTTTTTGTCCTTGCCTTTGTTTCAATTTTGGTTTGGAGTTATAGAAAAGACCTTAAGAACATACGTTTTCACTACAAAAAGACCTACCTCGTTTTAGTAGGGGTGTTAACATTCGTAGCGGTACTTTATCTTATTGTTAAAATGAGGAAATTTTTGTGATTCGCCGCTTTTTTTGTTACTTATGTAGGTAAATAATCAAGGTATGAAGAAAATTATTGCGTTACTATTTTTGTCCGTTGTTATTGGTTCTGCCACAG
>DAISHL010000227.1:0-4310 GCA_036822555.1 Bacteroidota bacterium
CCATCCAATGTGTGAACAAAGCCTTTTCAATGGCGGTCATTACTTCCTGCTCATTGGGTGCACTCAAAATGGTCACACCAATGCTCGATCCCTGGTTGGCAGGTTTGATCACACAAGGAAAGCCGATGTTTTTCTGTATGTCAGATACAATGGTTTTGCATTGTCCTGTAATGTACTGCTGACGGTCAATGGTCATGAATTTAGGACTGTTGAAGCCCTTGTCAACCATGAGCTGTTTTTGAACAGACTTATCAATTCCTATGGCCGATGGTAGAATTCCGGAACCGCTATATGGGATCTGGTAATATTCAAAAAGGCCTTGTATCCTTCCGTCCTCACCATAAGGGCCATGCAAACAAAGGAATGCGAATTCGATCTTTTGTTTGAGGTCTGTAATGCTGATCTTTTTGCCGATCTTCTCGATCAATTGTTCTTGTTGATGATCCTTCAGGTCACCAAGATTCTCGGCATAATATTGAAAATGCGATTGCGCAGGCAGGAAGTCTACCGGCGGGTAAAAATCACGTATGGTGCCTTTGTAAATGAATTCCCAATTGAGTTCTACAAAGTTCCCAAAACTGTCAACAAACACAGGTATGGCCTCAAAGATCGATTTGTTGAGGTTGTCATATACAGTTCTTCCTCCGGCAAATGATATTTCACGTTCCTTGCTTTGTCCACCAAATACTATTCCGACTTTTACCTTGTTCTGAGCCATGTTAAAGAGATTTTACAAGAAATAAATATCCTGAATAATGAGGCCGGATAATGGGAAGTGAACGGGAAAAAATTAACGAAGTTATTAACCAAAGAACTCTCGCAGAATCAGGCTAAAGTGGCCAGTGACTCACAATTCATCAGTCCTTCTTCATCAAAACCTGTGATCTTAACATCCACATGGGTGTTGATCAAGGATTCGTTATATGGGAGTTTAACTTTTACGTAGTTATCGGTGTAGCCATACATGGAACCATTCCTGTTCTCATGTTCAAAGATCACAGGGTGAGTAGTGTTTAAATTCTGCTCGTAAAAATGGCGGATCTTTTTTGCAGAGAGTATGCGGAGCATTTTATTCCGTTGCTTACGAATATGCATTGGAACGGCCTCTGCCATGTCAATGGCTTGGGTATTGGCACGTTCGCTATACGTGAAAACATGTAAATACGAGATATCCAATCCATTGATGAAGTCGTAAGTTTCGTTGAACAACTCATCTGTTTCTCCGGGAAAGCCAACCAATACATCAACACCAATGCAGCAATTTGGCATTAATGATTTGATGATGCTTACGCGTTCGGCATACAATTCACGCAAGTAGCGGCGCTTCATTCGTTTAAGGATGGTATTGCTTCCGCTTTGCAATGGAATATGAAAATGAGGTACAAACTTTTGAGAGGAGGCAACAAATTCAATGATCTCGCGGCTTAACAAGTTCGGTTCAATGGAAGAGATCCTGAAGCGTTCAATGCCTTCCACTTTATCCAGTTCTTTTATTAGATCAAAGAAAGTTTGTTCTCTACGTTTTTTGCCATCCACTTCGATCATTTGTCCATGACCAAAATCTCCGATATTCACACCGGTAAGAACGATCTCTTTTACTCCGGAGGCAGCGATCTTTTTTGCGTTATCAACTACGTTTGCGATAGTATCACTTCTGCTGCTTCCTCTGGCCAATGGAATGGTGCAAAAGGTGCAACTGTAATCACAGCCATCCTGTACTTTCAGGAATGATCTGGTGCGATCACCGACAGAATAGGCATCAACAAAGAAATTCACATCGTCAATATCGCAATTGTGAACCACGGCATGCGTGTTCTTTTGTGATAAATTGATGTAATTAAGCAGCTTGAATTTTTCTGCGGCACCCAATACCACATCCACACCTTCTATTTTTGCGATCTCTTGTGGTTTCAGCTGGGCGTAGCATCCAACAATGGCTACAAAGGCATTAGGGTTTTGCTTCAATGCATTTTTCACAACGCTGCGCGTTTCTTTATCTGCATTTTCGGTTACCGAACATGTGTTGATAACGTATATATCGGCGGGCTCATTGAATTCTCGTTTCGCGAACCCCTTCTCCATGAACAAACGTCCAATAGCTGAGGTTTCACTGAAATTCAATTTGCAGCCGAGTGTATGAAAGGCAACCGTTCTGTTTTCCTGACCCATTGTGCAAATTTAGTGTTTTTTAGGCTAATTTTTTGTAGTACTTTTGCCTTTTGCATTCAATCATTCAAATATGGAATTATCGGTATTAACAGCCATTTCTCCGGTAGACGGAAGGTACAGAAAAACAACGGAAGCGCTCGATCAGTATTTCTCTGAATTTGCGTTATTCAAGTACCGTGTTCTGGTAGAGGTAAAGTATTTTATTGCCATGTGTGAACTTGGCCTGCCTCAGCTTCCAAAACTTACGGATACACAAAAGAAGGGCTTGCACAACATCTATGAGAATTTTAGCCTGGCGGATGCGTTGAAGATCAAGGAATTTGAAAAGGTGACCAATCATGATGTGAAGGCCGTGGAGTATTTTGTGAAGGAGAAGATAAAACCAATGGGGCTTGAAGCGTATAATGAATTCATACATTTTGGTTTAACCTCTCAGGATATCAATAACACCTCTATTCCATTGAGTTTAAAAGAGGCAGCTCTTAAGAGCCTGTTGCCTGCACTGGATGGGGTGATCGCCAAGATCAAAGAATTGGCTGTTGAATATAAGGACATCTCTATGTTGGCCAGAACACACGGCCAGCCTGCCTCTCCAACCAAATTGGGTAAAGAGCTCATGGTATTTGTAGAGCGTCTTGAAATGCAGAAAGAACTGGTAATGGCCATCAAGTACAGTGCTAAATTTGGAGGCGCCACCGTGGATTTCAATGCGCATCATGTAGCCTTTGGGTCTATTGACTGGGTTAAATTCGGCAATAAATTTGTGAATGAGGACCTTGGATTACACCGTTCTCAATTTACAACACAAATAGAGCATTATGATAATTTAGCTGCCTGGTGCGATGCGGTGAAGCGTATCAACACCATTATGATCGACTTGAGCAGAGATGTTTGGACCTACATCAGCATGGAGTACTTCAAACAGAAATTGAAAGCCGGCGAAGTGGGTTCCTCAGCTATGCCTCACAAGGTGAATCCGATAGATTTTGAGAATGCAGAAGGGAACTTAGGTATGGCTAATGCCGTATTCGAGCATCTTTCGGCAAAACTCCCTGTTTCTCGTTTACAGAGGGATCTTACAGACAGTACAGTGCTGCGTAATCTTGGTGTACCTGTTGCTCACACCATGATCGCTTTGGCCAGCATGCTGAAAGGCTTGAATAAATTGATCCTGAATGAAGAGGCCTTTGAAGCGGATCTGGAAGCGAACTGGGCGATATGTGCTGAAGCTATTCAAACCATTTTGCGCAGAGAAGGATATCCTAAACCTTACGAAGCATTGAAGGATCTGACACGCACCAATGCCCATGTAACGCGCGACACCTTGCATGCCTTCATTGACACGTTAAATGTTAATGATGTAGTAAGACATGAATTGAAACAGATCACACCACACAATTATACTGGAGTTAATCCACAATTTTAAGACATGGAAAAGGTTTGGGTGTATGTTAGTGATAAGCCAATGACAGGCGAAATGCTTGAGAAGATCAAGTCGGCCGGCAATGCATTTATCCAAAGCTGGAAGGCGCATGATGTGCCTTTGACTGCAGCATTTGAGGTTGTTCTTGAACGTTTCATCATTGTGCGTGTGGATGAAGCGCAATATGGAGCAAGCGGCTGCAGTATTGATAAACTGCTCAGACTCATCAAGCACTTGGAAACAGAACATGGTATTCAGTTATTGAACAGGTTGCTTGTAGCCTATGCAAGTGAAGAAGGTGTGAATGTTGTTCATTCTTCCAAGATCAGCGAACTACTGGCTAATGGTAAATTGAATCCGGAAACCTTGGTATATGATACTTCTGTGTCTGATTCTGTTCAGTTGGCAGTTTGGAAAAAGCCTTTGAAGGATACCTGGTTGAAAAAGTATTTGTAAGATTGCCAATGTTTGTGCCTGTTTGTTTGCACTTAAGCAATTTTCTCGATTAATTCTTAGAGCAGGTTGATTCTACCTTTTAGGTTTCAATACTCACTTTAATTTCTCGTTGTTCTTATGTCTGTCGCTGTCGCGGTTGGTCTTCTTTTGCAGATTCTTTTCCAGGGCTTGTTCCAGGTCAATGCCAGTTTGATTGGCAAGGCAGATGAGTACGAACAACACGTCTGCCATTTCATCGCCAAGGTCTTTTTGCTTATAGCTT
>DAISHL010000228.1:0-4269 GCA_036822555.1 Bacteroidota bacterium
TTGCTTCGCAAGCTAAACGTTGTGCCATTTGCTGCATCAAAACTTCTTGTCTCCACCGCAACCGGCTCGCCTATCTCAACAAGATCAATTTGTCTCTTGATCTCAAAATCAATGGCCCTTTGAACGTTTCGGAAAGAGTTCATGTTCTTCACTTCCACTTTTTTTCCGAAAGTTGGAGAACCCTTTAATCTCACTGATATATTGGCATCACAACGTAATGAACCTTCTTCCATATTCCCGTCACAGATCTCGAGATACCTTACCAATTTTCTCACCTCATTAAGATAAGCATAGGCTTCTTCACCTGTTCTAAGGTCCGGTTCTGTTACGATCTCCAGCAATGGTGTACCGGCACGGTTAAGATCAACTAGTGTATGAAATGGGTCAACATCATGCATACTTTTACCGGCATCCTCTTCCATATGAATGCGCGTAAGGTTCACACGCTTTTCTTCGTCCTTTAACTTATATGTAATGAAACCGCCATTACAAATTGGCGTTTTATCTTGAGTTACCTGATATCCTTTAGGAAGATCGGCATAAAAATAATTCTTGCGGGCAAACTGATTCTCTTCTCTAATGGTTGCATTAACTGCAAGTCCAAGCTTTACTGCAAATTCACCGGCACGTTTGTTCACTTTAGGTAAAGTTCCGGGATGTCCTAAAGAAATGACACTCACATTGGTATTAGGCAAGGCACCATATTCAGAGATATCATTGCTGTACATTTTAGTGCGTGTAAGCAACTGAATATGACATTCGAGACCAATTACTGCTTCATATTTGTCGTAAACGCTCATATCAAAAGTGCAAAGATAACATTATTCGTTCTAACTCCATAGGTATTCGCTTATTTCCATCTTCCCGCACCATGATAGGTATCTTTAAAGAATTGTTCATCCAAACTGCTGATCATTACCCCTTTTTTAGTACTTGCATGCACAAACTTATTATCCTTTAAATACACCCCAACATGACTAACATCCTTTGAACCGATCTTAAAAAAAACCAGGTCGCCTTCCTCTAAATTTCGGGTCTTAATATGGTCGCATTCTTTCCATAATTGAGAAGAACTTCGGGCTATGGTTTTGCCATACACCTTCTGAAATAATGTTCCCGTAAAACAACTGCAATCCACGCCATCTCGTCCGCAACCCCCATATTTATAAGGAGTTCCGTACCATTCTCCAATGCAAGCATACAGCTTACTGCTTCGAACTTCCTTTTCAGAAACACCTAACTTTTCGGCTACGATCTGAACCTTTGAATTAGACACCTTGGAGTCGCTTTTCACAGTTTCTTTCTTACTTCTGCAGGATGCGGAACCAAGGGCTAGAGACTTAACAACACCAATAAGAATCCATGAAAAATTCCATTGAATTTTGCCCGAACGGTTTTTAAAAACGAGAGTTCTCACATCTTAAAAATACCTTTTATAAACCATTATGAACGAGTTGCTTGGAGCTAATTATATACAGCATTTTGTTAACAAGCCTTTATTTCGTTTGCTATATTTTATAATTAAAATTACCTTTAAGTTTTCTTGAACTTTAGATGGAAGATATTACCCTAAACCCTACGCAAGTGAAAACCAAAATTCCTTTGGAAATACTTAAAAAAGCCTACAGTTTAATGTGCACTGCCAAAAGCATGACCGAATTGTATGAGGCCAATAAGGAAATTACGGCAAAATATGTACATGCAACAAGCAGAGGACATGAGGCCATTCAAATAGCTTTAGGCCTGCAGTTACTGCCTCAGGATTATCTAAGTGCATATTACAGGGACGACAGTATTTTACTTTCAATAGGCATGGAACCGTTTGAGTAGATGCTTCAATTATTGGCCAAACGAACCGATCCATTCTCTGGCGGCAGAACGTATTATTCGCACCCAAGTCTCAACCGCGATAATATGCCTAAAATACCTCACCAGTCAAGTGCTACAGGTATGCAGGCCATTCCTACCACAGGCATTGCCATGGGAATTCAGTACAAGGAAAAAATGAACTTGTACGGCGATCTCAAAGGTCAAAACCCACTTGCTGTTTGTTCATTGGGAGATGCGAGTTGTACAGAAGGTGAAGTTTCCGAAGCCTTTCAAATGGCGGTTCTCAAAAAGTTGCCTATTCTGTATCTGGTTCAGGATAATGAATGGGACATTAGTGCAAACGCACCGGAAATACGTGCTCAGGATATAACAGAGTTTGCAAAAGGATTCAAAGGACTGGAAACACGCACCATTGATGGCACCGATTTCATCCTAAGTTACAATACAGTGCAGGAATGCCTGAACATCATCAGAACCGAGCGCAGACCGGTATTACTGCACGCGAAAGTACCTTTGCTGAACCACCACACCAGTGGTGTTAGAAAAGAGTGGTACAGACATGATCTGGAAGAAAGTGCAAAACGAGATCCATTACCTCGATTACGCAATCAATTGATCATTGCCGGTGTTGATGCTTCAGAACTTAAGAAAATAGAAGATGAAGCAAAGACCTTAGTTGAAGCAGATTATCAAAGAGCATTAAAAGAAGAAGACCCAAGACCTGAAGATCTTGAAACACACGAATTTGCCCCTACTCCTATCACCGAAGAAAAAGGAGAACGCAAACCAAGTGGTAAACAACCCACAGTAATGGTTGATAGCGCCTTATTTGCCATTCGTGAACTAATGAGTAAACATCAGGAATGTTTGTTATACGTGCAGGATGTTTGAGCACGACTTGGCGGTGTATTTCGAGAAGCGGCTACTTTGGCTCAGCAGTTTGGCGACCATCGTGTGTTCAACACTCCTATTCAGGAAGCATTCATTGTTGGTTCAACTGTTGGTATGAGTGCCGTTGGATTGAAACCGATCGTTGAAGTTCAATTCGCAGATTATATTTGGCCAGGCTTGAATCAATTGTTCACGGAAGTTAGTCGCAGTTGCTTTTTAAGTAATGGCAAATGGCCTGTAAGCATGATCTTACGTGTGCCTATTGGAGCTTATGGAAGCGGTGGACCATACCATTCAAGTTCTGTAGAAAGCGTTTTGGCGAACATTCGCGGAATTAAAATAGCCTACCCAAGCACGGGTGCTGATCTTAAAGGTTTAATGAAAGCTGCCTATTACGACCCTAATCCGGTTGTAATGTTAGAACACAAGGGGCTTTACTGGAGTAAGATCAAAGGTACCGAAGATGCCAAAACCATTGAACCTGATGAGGATTATGTGGTTCCTTGCGGAAAAGCCAGACAAGTTATTGCAGCAAACGAATCATCGGTTGCCAAAGGAGAAAGCATGTGTGTGATCACCTATGGTATGGGAGTATATTGGGCGAAGGAGGCTGCTAAGAAATTTGAGGGCCGTGTAGAGATCATTGACCTGAGAACACTTATGCCATTAGATGAAAATGCCTTATTTGAAGCCGCCAAAACGCATGGAAAGATCATGGTGTTAACTGAAGAACCAGTGAACAACGGATTTGCACAAGGCATTGCCGCGCGCATCTCTGAAAATTGTTTCGAATATTTAGATGCACCGGTTAAAGTAATTGGAGCAAAAAATCTACCTGCCATACCTTTAAATTCTACTCTGGAAAGAACAATGCTTCCAAACGCTGAAAAAGTAGAATTGGCAATGGCTGACCTGTTAGCTTATTGATAATTTATGTTCAAAGGGGTCATACAGAATTTATGCATGTTCATTCTGTTATGTCCTTTGCTTTTCTTGAACATTAAGAATAGCCACGATTGGGGTGATGACTTTGCGCAATACATCCATCAAGCGAAGAATATAAATGAAGGGGTTTCGCAGAATGAGACCAATAATTTTTTCTATAACGATTTCTTCATTGGTCCTGTTGCCTACCCCACAGGATTTCCTCTGTTGCTTTCGCCTGTAATAAAGCATTACGGAGTCAATTACAGAGTGCTCAATGTATATATGAGCATGTTCCTGATCCTGGGATGTTTTGTTGGATTTTTACTGATCAGAAAACACACACGCTTTGTTACTGCATTACTCACCACCCTTGTAATTGCCTACAATCCAACAATGGTGAATTTTAAAACGGAGGTCTTGAGCGATCTTCCATTCACATTTTTTTCATTGCTCTGTTTGTGGTTGATCACCCAGAACTATAAATGGCCGGGGGTGGTCATGATCGGTTTATGCATTGCGTTTACAGCACACATCAGAAGCATAGGAATGATCTTACTTTTTGTTTTTATATGGCAGCAACTTTCAACTACTTTGGTCAAACTGTTAACTGAGGGAAACTAA